>DAOUMT010000265.1:0-25860 GCA_034409195.1 Dehalococcoidia bacterium | reverse complement strand
TATTGTATCAGGCACAGAGCTCATCCGCCCTAACTTTTCCCGTAAAGCTGCAGGGTTTTGTAGATGACGTTGGTGCCGAAGTCGAGGCACTCGAGGGGGATGCGTTCATCGGCTGCGTGCGCCCTTTGCAGCAGGTCCAAGCCGGGAGGCAGGTTCATAGGTGTGAAGCCGTAGGTCTGAATGCCAATTCTGGAGAAAAAGCGCGCATCTGAAACTCCAGGGCCAGCCATGGGGAAAGTTACAGCGCCAGGGTCTGCCTCGCGCAGAATACCTGCAAGGGTGGAGAACAGTCCCATGTCGGGCTCAGGGGGACCAGGGTCGTGTCGAATCAATTCAAAGTCTATATCACTACCCACTATACGATGAAGCTCGGCTATAATGTCATCAGGTTTGAAGCCAGGGAGCAGACGCCCGTCCAGTTCCAACTCGATATCGCTGGGTATTACGTTGACTTTTTCTCCGCCACGGACTATGGTCGCGTTCACGGTGTTGTGAAACAGCGGTTCCAAGCCCTGTCCCTTGGTGCCAAGGAGTCTCAGCACTGGGTCGGTCAGCCGGGGCCTGAGTAGCTGGCGTAGGACCAGGCTCTGGGGAAAGGGAAGTGCGGAGGCCATGCCCTCAATCATGCTGCGCGCCAATGGCGTGATGTGCACGGGTAAACGCCGCCGGTCTAACTGCTGAAGTAGACGTGCTAGTTTCGCCATAGCTCCGCCCCGCATGGGTACCGAACCATGGCCGCCCGGCCCCTGCATATGCGTCCGCATCCAGCAAAGCTGCTTCTCAGCGACCATGATAGGGTAGAGCTTGTTGCGGCCGAGGTAAAACCTGACACCGCCCAGCTCTCCGAGGGCGTACCGGATGCCCTTAAACAGGTCGGGGTGGTTCTCTACCAGGTACCTGGCACCATAGTCGCTGCCTCCCTCCTCGTCTGACAGGATGGCCAGCACAACGTCACCTGACAGCGGCCATCCCTCGGCTTTTGCCCTGAGAAAGGCAGCCAGCATCATGGCGACAGGGCCTTTCATGTCAATAGAGCCCCGGCCCCAGATACAGCCGTCCGCAATTACGCCCTCAAAAGGAGGGCGTGTCCAGGCCTGTCCAGTGGTCGTGACCACGTCGACATGCCCCTGCAGCAGCAGAGGCGGAGCGTTGCCCTGGCCCTTCAGCCGGGCGATAAGGTTGGGGCGGTTGGGGTCTCTGGCCAGCAGGGTAGTTTCAATACCTGCCTCTGTCAGCAAGCTGTTGACATAAGCAATGCACTCCGCCTCGTTGCCCGGCGGGTTTGTGGTGTCGAAACGGATGAGATTTTGCAGCAATTCCGCCGGACGCTGGTAGATGGGCAAAGTGCTAGCAGGCTCAGTCATATTGCTCTCCTGTTTTGATTTCTGAATGGTTATACTACTCGAGTCCTTTTCTGTCAAGAAATTCGGATGAATATACCAATACCATTTTTGCACCTGTTTAGGAAAGCAGCTATAATACCCGCACATTGCTTGCGGAGACCAGGAGGTTTCAGGTGATAAGGAGTTTTAACGGAAAAGCGCCCAGGATAGCTGAGTCGGCTTTTATTAGCGAGGCGGCCTATATTGTGGGAGATGTTGAGATTGGCGATTACTCCAATGTCTGGCCCGGTGCGGTGGTCAGGGCGGATTTTGCCAAGATAAAGATAGGGCGCTATGTAGATATAGAGGATAACTGCACTCTGCATGCCGGAAATAACATGGAGATTGGAAATAATGTTATCCTGGGGCATGGCTCCGTAGTCCATAGCACCAGGATAGGGAGCAATGTGCTAATCGGCATGAATGCTACTACTCTGCACAACTCAGAAATCGGTGATAATTGCGTTATCGCTGCAGGCTCGGTGATTACCGAGGGTATGAAAATACCCTCTAACTCTTTCGTTGTAGGTGTGCCGGCAAGAGTCAAAGGGCAGGTTACTGAGAAGCAGAGAGGCTGGACGGACGGGCACTTTGCTTTTTATCCGCCGCTCGCCAAGCAATACCGGGACGAGAAGCTTTAGCTAACTGCATACATCCGCTGTGCTGGGGCTGCCGCGCCATAGCACTGGCCTATGCCCGTGCCGAAGGCCGCGAGGATTATCTGGGCGGCGACCGCAGTGCCCGTATTGTTGCCTCTAGCAAAGAGGATAATTGACCCATAGGAGTTTATTCTGAAAAAACCTCGATCTTCAATAGTTCCATAAGTTTATTGACCAATTCAAAGGCCTCTCTTTGAATACGGGCTTGTTCTTCTCGGCCTTCCGGTTCCATAAAGTCAGCCACTCCAATCGGCCCAATACTATTTATCTCATTGAATTTGGCCTTGATTTTACCGAGACCTTCCTGTGCAAGCTTGTTGCTAAGTATAGGTCTAACAGCTTCAGCCAAGGATTCAATACCACCCGGGAAATAACGGCAACAGAAGAATATATCAAAGGCATCTTTCTCTTTTAATCTATCGCAAAGAGCCATTCCTTTCGTTACCAGAAAGGGTCCGACAGATGGAATTTTTATTGTTACTTCATTTGTTGCGCCATTAGGCAGAGACCCTTTCAATTTCACCTTCAAAGGGGTGTCAAAAACAAGATCACATCCTCTAACTTTTCTAACTAAAGCGTCCTGAACTTTTTGGTGACGATGACCTCTCCCTGTTCCACCATACTCTCCTGCCATTAGATCAATCTGGACCGTATTCTTTTTTCCATTCCTCATATCGATATCGCGGTAGAATATGAAGGGCTGTCTATCTGATTGATAGTAACCTCTCGATTTTAGTGTTTCTACAATAGTCATATATGTAGTGCTAGAAATATTCCTGAAATCTAGCGCTATATCCACGTCTAATGACCCAGGGTGCCTATCCCTGGCATCTGGAATTAGCAAAGGCGGAACATTCCCTCCAATCAAAACGATATTGTCCCTAAATTCGCCCAAGATAGTGATCAGCTCTATTAACACAGATGAGCATGCTTCTACGCCTAGCTGACTATAATCACCCTTCTTTACCATTTGGGTTTTATCCTCTGTTCAAGTAAGAACTTAGCTGATTCTTCGCCTCGACCTTTGAAACCGATAAGATCGAGATACAACTGAATGTCACTGACGACTTGCATATCATCGATTTCATTGCTACCGTAGAAAACCCCTTCATCGTAAGGTTCCAAAATAGTGAAATTGGGGCCAGATGTTACTTCTTTTAAGCCAAGTTTATCGGCGACTTCGCGTATATCTCTACTTACATAGGCAAATCCCCGTGTATATCTGGCAAACGGAGCCACCAAAGCAGCACCGGAAAATAATGTCAATGCGTAAGGAATCCGTTGTTGCCGGCAATATTGAGATAACTTTCGTTCTGTATCTTTCAAATTCTCGAAGCTAAAATAATCGTACAGTTTGTTTTTTCTGAAAGAGTAATTGTCCGCCCACTGTTCCAAAAGCTCAATAGGGCGAGCGAGTGTTAAATACTTGTCCCCGCTAATATATTCCATGTCGAGTAAACGCTCTTTGACTTTGGACGCTAAACCGATACTAACGCCAGCTTCCCTAGCTAATTCCCATACTCCCCATGGCCGCCGCTGCGGGTAACTGAGCATGACACGTAATATCCTGCTTGATTTCGGACTGAATATGGAACGAACCTGCCTTTTCTCAATAGCAGGATTAGGGTAATTTTTTCTCTCGATATATACATGGTCAAAGCTTAGAAAGCAATTTCCCGCGAGATCGATATAGCCCACTTTATTTTGTTTACAAAGGTTGGCTGTATCCTCACTAATATAAGGAGCTGCCACCACCGGATAGGGATTTTCGATCAGGCTCGAATATTCTCTTAGTTGCTGGATGGCCGCTCTTACTATTCTTGGCTCACCCGGGGATTTTGATTCGACCAATAGATTCAGCGGCTCGCCATTTACTCTAAGTTTTACTATCAGATCAACCTGAAATTTATCCAAAGGTGCCTCTATTAAGGATTTTTTGATCTTTATAAAAGGTATGGAAGTCAAAATCTGCTCGAGTTCATACTTGATCCTGTTTAGGATTTCCTGTTCTTTCATTTTATTTCACCTAGTAATATATTTCACCACATGGTGAAATTATACAATATAGTGAAAATGATGTCAAGAGCTATTCACCAGTAAGGGCAGTTTCACCAAATGGGAAAACTGCCATTCTCGGAGTGCCGCAAAGTTCAGGATTCAGATCATGGGGAAGTAGAGGGGCTGTACTGACACAATCTCGCCTTTTATCCCCGCTGGCGAAGAGGTATAAGGGCCAGAAAGCTTTAGCTAACCACTTACATCCGCTCCGGCGCGGTCATCCCCATAAGTCCCAATGTCTTGGCGAGGATGATTTGCGTTGCTTTGACCAGCTTGAGCCGCGCGCCGGTCAAAGCCCCATCTTTGGAGACGACACGGCACTGCTTGTAGAAGGTGTGGAACAAGGTCGCCAGGTCCTGAGCGAAGTACGGCAGGTGGTGGGGCTCGAGCTTTTGTGCTGTAAGCTCTATTATCTCCGGCAGCGACATCATCTGGCGTATCAGGTCGAGTTCAGCCTTATGGGTCAGTAACCCCACATCGCCCCTGGAGAAGTCTATTTTCTGTTCTTCGGCAAGGCGCAGGATGCTTGAGATGCGTGCGTGGGCGTATTGGACATAGTAAACAGGATTGTCAGCCGATTCCTTCTTCGCCAGCTCCAGGTCGAAATCCATCTGACTGTCTGCGGAGCGTGAGAGAAAGAAGAAACGGCAGGCATCGGCTCCTACCTCCTCCACCAGCTCTCTCAGGGTGATGAGTTCACCGGTACGCTTCGATACCCTGATCAGGGTTTCACCGCGGCGCAGCGTGACCATCTGCGAGATTATTATTTTCAGTCTCTCTGGCTTTATCCCCAGCGCACCGACTACGGCTTTCATCCGTGAAACGTGTCCCTGGTGGTCGGCCCCCCAGATGTTAATCACCTGGTCGAACCCGCGCTCCAGGAACTTGTTGTAATGATAGGCTACATCCGAGGCAAAGTAGGTCGGAGCGCCGTTGGTGCGCACCAGGACATTGTCTTTGTCCTCACCCAGAGCAGTGGAGACGAACCATTGCGCACCTTCTCTTTCTTCGATAAAGCCGCCTTTCCTCAACAAATCCATGGCCCGTTCGTATTGGCCTTTCTCGAAGAGCGTGCGCTCGCTGAACCAGACATCGAATTCTACGCCCAGCAGTTCTAAATCAGACTTAATGTCCGTTATGACCCAGGGTAGCGCAATTTTGCCTATCTCCCGAACCGCCTGCTCGGAAGGCATATCGAGGAAAGCCTTCTTCTTTTCTGCAGCTATCTTTTCAGCCAGCTCCACCGGGTAATAGCCCTGGTAGCCGTCGGCAGGTAATTCGCACTCTTTGCCCAGGGCCTGCAGGTAGCGGCAGTAGAGGGAGCGAAAGAAGGCATCCATCTGGTTGCCAGCGTCATTGACATAATACTCCCTCTCCACCTTGTAGCCGGCGGCGCTGAGCACATTGGCCAGGGTGCTGCCAAGGACTGCGCCTCGCCCGTGCCCAACGTGGATTGGCCCTGTAGGATTGACACTGACGAATTCAATCTGGACCTTGCTGCCTTTGCCTAAAGCGAGGTCTCCGTAGCTCTTTCCTGCGCTCAAAATCTCTTCGACCTGCTCAGCAAGCCATTTATCGGTGAGGAAGAAGTTTAGAAAGCCCGGGGCTGCTACCGAGATCTTCTCCACCTCTTTAGTCTCGGCCATCAGGTCTGCCAGCGTTTTGGCGATAGCCAGCGGGTCCATCCGTGCTGCTTTCGCTAGCTTTAAGGGGAGGCTGGAGGAATAGTCACCATGCTCAGGGTTCTGAGGGCGCTCTATAATAACCTCGGGTAAGGCTATGGCAGGAAGCAGTCCTTCCACCTGAGCAGCTTTGGCTGCTTGTTCCAGAAGTCGAGCGATTTTATATTTGAGCATGATTAGCTTAGCTCCCCCTCACTATTCCATAGTCGGCTGACCTCCCTGGCAAGGAGCTTGTGCTCCGGCTGCTGAAGGTAAGGGTCGGCCTCGAAAAGACGGCTCGCTTCCCTGCGGGCAAGCTCCAGGATTTCGATGTCGGAGAGTTTTGCCATCTTCAGGTCAGGTAGGCCGCTCTGGCGGGTGCCGAAGAACTCTCCCGGCCCTCGGAGCTTCAAATCTTCCTCGGCCAGTCTGAAGCCGTTGCGAATGCTTTCAAGGAGTTTAAGCCGCTCCTTAGCTTCCGCCGAGGGCGTCTCAGCAAGGAGCAGGCAGTAGCTCTGATGTTGTCCCCTGCCCACGCGGCCGCGAAACTGGTGTAACTGCGCCAGGCCGAAGCGGTCGGCGCCTTCTATCAACATTACAGTGGCGTTGGGGACATCTACACCTACCTCTACCACCGGCGTCGATACCAGTATGTCAAGTTCGCCGTTGTGGAAACTCTGCATTACCTCGTCTTTATCTGCGCTGCTGAGGCGGCCGTGGAGCAATCCCAGTCGCAGATCGGGAAATATGCTTGTCGAAAGATACTCATACTCAGTGATAGCTGCCTTGGTCTGAATAGCCTCCGATTCCTCTATCAAGGGGCAGATAATAAAGGCCTGGCGTCCCTCGGCAACTTGTTTGCGGACAAAATCGTAAGCTTTCTGACGCTGCTCGGGGCTGAGGAACTTCGTCTTAATCTCAACTCTACCGGGTGGCAGCTCGTCCAGCACTGAGAGGTCAAGGTCCCCGTACAGGGTGAGCGCAAGGGTGCGGGGAATAGGAGTAGCGCTCATCACCAGGACATGAGGAGAGGAGCCTTTAGAGCGCAGCGTAGCGCGCTGCATGACTCCGAAGCGGTGCTGCTCATCGACCACGCAGAGCCCCAGACTCTGGAAATTGACCCCTTTCTGAATGAGCGCATGAGTGCCGATAACAAAATTTATCTCACCTGCCGAAACAAGCTCCTGAAGCTCCTGTTTGGAGCTCTCCTTGAGGCCTCCTATTATGAGCCCCACGCTGATGGGGTGTGGAAGTATCGATGAGAATTTGCGAACAGCCCTGCCATTGCTGGATTCACCGCCCGCTCTACTCAACAAGCCGCAAATAGTGTTGAAGTGCTGCTCTGCCAGGATCTCTGTCGGCGCCATGAGTGCAGCCTGATAGCCATTGGCGGCAGCCAAAAGCATCGCTGCCGTAGCTACCACTGTCTTGCCGCTGCCGACTTCACCTTGCAGCAGCCGGCTCATCGGTTTCGGTCTGCTCAGGTCGCTCTGAATCTCGGAGAGGACGCGCATCTGAGCGGAGGTCAATTTGAAAGGCAGAGAGTTGAAAAACGGCTCAAGATAGCTGCTATTGACATCAAAGGCGTTTCCTATACCTTCTTCCTGCCAGTCTCGCTTCTTGGCCAGCACTCCGAGCTGGATGAGGTAAAGCTCGTCGAAAGCCAATCGCTTCCTGGCCTGGTCTTTGCTGAGCTCGGTATCAGGGTAGTGAGCCTGTCGAATAGCTTCGGGAAGCGGCAGCAATCCGGCACTTTTTTTCACAATTTCAGGAAGGAAATCGGGCAATTCAGGCAGCCAGCGGTCCAGTGTCCCTTTGACTATTCTGCGCACTGTCCGGGGATAAAGCCCTGCGGTCAATGGATAGACAGGAACCAGCCTGCCCGTATGAACCAAGTCAGCGGATTCCAGGAGTTCCCACTCGGGGGATTGGAATACTTTCTGCCCCCGGAATTCTGCCACCCTGCCGCTGAGCACAATCTGGCTGTTGGTGGTGAGCTTTTTGGCTAGATAAGGCTGGTTGAACCAGATAACCCTTATGTTGCCTGACTCGTCGCCAACTACAGCCTCGGTGTTGCGCATCCTGTATCCGGGGCCCTTCTGGGCGGCTTCCCAGACGGTGGCTACGATGGTCTGTTCTGCACCTACTTCAAGCTCCGAGATGAGCTTTCTGCGACTGTAGTCTATGTGGCGGCGGGGAAAGAAGTAGAGCAAATCCCGGACCGTTTTTACCCCGAGCTTGCCGAATTTGCCAGCAAGACTTGAGTTGATGCCCCTGATTGACGTGATTGGAGTGTCCAGGTATTGCTCGCCGCGATGTTTGGCTGGTGTGGTCAGATATTTCTGTTGAGATAAGATAGTCTCAGGTTGTGGCTGTGCTCTCAGTTCTCCTGAGTCAAGCTGACCGAGTAAATTCTTAATCCATCTTTCCCGTGCCCCGGTGTCCAGGGCCGAGTAGTTAAGCGAGAGCAAGCGGGAGAGCTTCTCATCGGGCGGGGACAGGTTACGCAGGAATCTGTCCAGTCCTCCCATGACGGCTTTATCGCTGTACCCTTTGGCCTGCTCCAGCTTCAGCACTTTGCGCAAGCTTTCAATAGTCTGGTTCAAAACAGTCTTTCCCTTGCTCTTGCTAATAGATTGGGGGTATATTGGAGGCCTTAGGACTCGTTTTATTCAACAGAAATGATGTAATTATAATAGGGCTGCCCGCCGGCAACCACTTCCACTTCCAGAGCGGGGTATTTCTCCCTGACTGACTCCCCTATGCGCTCGGCTTCGGCTTGCTCGGTGTCAGCCCCATAGTAGATAGTGACCAATCCTGCCTTCTCAACATCTACTCTATCCAAGAGCTTGTGGACAACCTGTGGCATGCTATCGTCCGCGACCACCAGTGCGCCATCGAGAAAGGCAATGGCCTGCCCTTCTTTTACCGTCATGCCATCGAGACTCATCGATCTCACTGCGGTGGTGACCTCGCCGCTGTGAACGGTTGAAATAGCTGTCTTCATGGCAGCAACGTTTGTGGCAAGGTCAGCTTCGTAATTGAAGACCAGGAGCGCTGCTATCCCCTGCGGTATGGTCTCTGTAGGTACTACCTCGACCTGCTTTTTGGTCAACTCCGGAACCTGGCGGGCTGCCATAACGATATTAGCGTTGTTGGGCAGGATGATAACCTTGTCTGAGTAAATTGATTCCACGGCCTGTAGAAGCTCCTGGACGCTGGGGTTCATGGTCTGGCCGCCGGAAACAACTATCGTTGCTCCGACGCTGTAGAATACCTGGATGAGCCCTTCTCCAGAGGCTACAGCGATGGTGGAGACGTCGCCTATCGGCTGCTGCGGCTTGGCGGCGAGGAAGTCCTGATGCTGATCGTCCATGTTCTCCACTTTCACCTGCTGCAGGTTGCCCAAAGCGGAAGCGTAGCTCAAGGCAATCCCGGGGTCAAAAGTATGGAGGTGGACTCTTATCATAGATTCATCGCCGACTACCAGAACCGATTCGCCGAGGGTGATTAATTTCCCTCTTATAGCTTCCGGATCGAGGCCATTGCCATGGAGCAGGAACTCTGTGCAGTATCCGTATTGGACCTCTTCCGCTTTCTTCGGCGCAGAGATAATCGGGGCTGCCAGCGACGATGCAGTCTCTGCGGGCTCAGCCTGCTCTGTGTCGCCCCGCAGATAGCGAAGAGCGCCTTCAAATACGATATAAAGTCCCTGTCCTCCGGCATCCACAACTCCGGCCTGGCGCAGCACCGGCAGCAGAGAGGGTGTCCTCGCCACGGAGGCTTTGGCCTCTTCGACCACCGTCTCCATAACTGCCAGCATGTCCGTGTTGTTTAGGGAGCTTTTGACCTGAGCGGCAGCGGCAGCTTCTCGTATGACGGTGAGGATAGTGCCTTCCACGGGCTTGGTTACCCCTTTGTAGGCGAAGTCGGCTGACTGAGTAAGGGCATTGGCAAAATCATGAGCCGTGAAGGTGCGTTTACCATCAAGCCCGTGTGCCAGCCCACGGAATATCTGTGATAAGATTACGCCGCTGTTTCCACGGGCTCCCATGAGAGAACCCCTGGCTATCGCCTGGGCGACCACTGTTGCGCTCCCGTTATTGCTGCGGCCGGCCTCATCTATCGCTGCCCGCATAGTCAGGAGCATATTGATACCTGTATCGCCATCCGGCACAGGGAAAACATTGAGTGCATTAATAGACTGGGCGCTGCGTTCAAGCCAGCGGGTAGCAGAGTTGAACATGCCGTTCAGGTCATGTCCGTTGCAACGAGTTTTCTTATTAACTACGATACTTTTCCTGATTTCCCGTCCTCTCTTCATTTTACTTGCTATCTCGGCTTGATTGTGTTATATTTTCAAGTGAATTCTACAGGAAAACAGAGCTTTAGTCAAAGGAGAAAGGCGTTGAAGTGCGAGTTGTGTGGAAAGGAACCACTGGTTGGAGATAATATATCCCATTCCAAGCGCCATACCCAGCGGCGCTGGTTGCCTAATATCAGCAAGACCACCATTGTCATAGACGGGAAAAGGAAGCGGATCAACATCTGCACCAGGTGCCTTCGCACCCGGCAAAAGGTTAGCGGCTAGCTCCCTTTCATCCATCATCGAGCCTGTCCAGGCTTTTTTTGATCCTCTCCAAGGCTTGTGAGATACTTTCCTTTTTGTTGAACACGGCAGCGCCTGCCACCAACACCCGCGCACCCGCCTTGGCCACTCTGGGCGCTATCTCGGCATTAATGCCTCCATCCACCTCTAGCTCAGCGGCCAGCCCCAGTTCATCGAATCTGCCCCTGAGACGGGCGATTTTAGCAACTGTGCTCTCGATAAATTGCTGCCCCCCGAAGCCAGGGTTAACAGACATCAGCAGCACCAGGTCGAGAGCAGGCAGTACTTCATCGACAGTAGTCAGGGGGGTGCTCGGATTCAAGGAAACTCCCGCCTTGACCCCCAACTCTTTTATTGATTCTACCACTCTATGCAAGTGGGGGCATACCTCAACGTGGACAGTGATGATGTTGGCACCGGCCTGGGCGAATTGCTGGATGTACTTCTCCGGTGATTCTATCATTAGGTGCACATCGAGAGGGAGGTTGGTATGAGGGCGGATAGCTGCCACTATCAGGGGGCCAATGGTGATATTGGGCACGAAGTGCCCGTCCATGACATCTACGTGAACATAGTCGGCGCCTGCCTTGGTGACCTCCGTTACCTGCTCGGCCAGCCGGCCGAAGTCGGCGGACAGAATAGATGGGGCCAGCTTGATCTTATTTGCCATTAAGCGTCTTTCTCGCTGCCGCCAGTGCTGTCCGAACTTGCTCGGGAGCGGTCCCCCCGGGGACATTGCGAGATACTAGCGAGGACTCCACGGTGATGGACTTTACATCGTCTTCAAACTTGGGGCTGAACGTTTTGTATTCTTTTATGTCAAGTTCGGACAAGGACTTCTTGTTTTCGATGGCGTAGCGCACAAGTTTCCCGACGGTGGCATGAGCTTGGCGGAAAGGTATGCCCTTCTTGGCCAGGTAATCTGCAATGTCTGTGGCGAGGCTGTAGTTGCCCTTGGCGGCGCTGTAGGTACGCTCTGCATTTATTTGTATGCAGGCAATCATGGCGGTGAATACCTCGAGCGTGGCGAGCACGGTATCCACGGTATCGAACAAGCCTTCTTTGTCCTCCTGCAAATCGCGGTTATAGGACAAGGGCAGGCCTTTCATCGTAGTAAGGATAGCTACGAGATGGCCGTAAACCCTGCCCGCTTTGCCGCGCGCCAGCTCGGCCACATCGGGGTTTTTCTTCTGAGGCATGATGCTTGAGCCTATGGCAAAGGCGTCGTCAAGCTCGATGAAGCCGAACTCGGCTGTAGACCAGAGCACCATCTCCTCGGCCAGGCGCGAGATATGCATCATGATTATGCTGGCTGCCCCCTGATACTCTATGACGAAGTCGCGGTCAGAAACAGCGTCCATGCTGTTGGCGCTCACCTTGCTGAAGCCCAGTTCCTTGGCCACGGAGCTGCGGTCTATGGGATAAGGCACACCTGCTAAAGCGCCGCTGCCCAGAGGCATGACATCAGTGCGTTCGAGACACTGTTGGAGACGCTCGATGTCGCGCTGGAACATCTCGAAGTAAGCGAGTAGATAATGCGCAAATAAGACCGGCTGTGCCTTTTGGAGATGGGTATACCCTGGTATGGACACGCCCGTATTAGCTTCGGCAAGGTCTAGGAGCGCACTCTGGAAAGCCTTTAGACTGTCAATAGTCTGGTTTATTGCTTCTTTGGTGAACAGCCTCATGTCCAGGGCGACCTGATCGTTCCGGGAACGGGCCGTGTGAAGCATGCCCCCGGTATCGCCTATCTTCTCAATGAGGCGGGCCTCGATGTTCATGTGGATATCTTCTAGTTCTTCTTTGAACTTGAACTGGCCTTTCTCGATCTCCTCCCTGATGGAAGTGAGCCCCATTATGATTAGCTCGGCGTCCTTATCGGGGATGATGCCCTGTTTCCAGAGCATGCGGGCATGGGCTATGGAGCCTGCGATGTCGTGGCGGTACAGGCGCTTATCGAAGGGCACCGAGACGGTGTAGCCCCTCGCCAGCTTATCGGGTTCCTTACTGAAACGGTCGCGCATAGGCATTTAATGGCCTCTCATTCTGTTCCGAGCTGCATTGCATTTAACATCTTCTCATACCAATTCAATCCTGTAAAACCAAAACAATACAGAGCCTCTACCGAATTTCCTACTTTAAGGTGGTTTAATATTCTTTGCATGTCTTCAGCACCGAAGACTGTGACGCCGACCTTATCTCCATTTTGCTTAGCGATATCTACTTTAGGTTGTGGAGAGAATATGCAAGGCCTGAATTGAACGGATGTACCCTTAAATACTTCAACCTGCAATTTATGTCGAATGGAGTTAAGCCTATCGATGTCTGCCGCAGGGTCTCCGATTGTGCAGTTAACCAATAGCAGGGTATTCTCCTTCTCGTAATAAGCCAGTATATCCAGTCTGAGATGCTGTATTTTGCCTTCTTGTAAGGTTTCAAGATCTGTCCACCCCAGCCAAATAGGCTTGAATCCGCAAAGTGCAAGGATCCACGAAACTGCTCCTTCAAAAGCGGAACTCGGCTTCTTGGGGGAGGGAGGTTGGAATTTGCCGGGGTTTGCAGTGTAGCTTTCAAGATCTTCTTCTGAGCAAAATCTACGAAAAGCTGCTAGAAGAGGATTCTTGAGATGTTTCTTCGATTCTAGGAAGTCTTTTATCTGTCGCGGATAAGATATTTTTTCAACATCGAGGGCCGTTGGGTTTGTTTGTATTAGATTTACCCCTAGATAATTATTAGGAGTAGCATTAGGCAACTCAAAGTCTTTCGACCAAAGCATCATGCCGTTATCTAATTCGTTAGATTCGTCTAGCTTCATCGTGGAGTTGGCTTTGTCCTTAAGAGGGGCGTCGTCCTGGTCACTGCCTCGGACTGTAACTCTGACAGCTAGGTCTTTAATGTCTTTATGGAATTTGATTTTTACTTTACACTTTTGTTCTCCGAAATCGTAATGCTCGATATGAGCGTAAAAGGGAGCAGTTACAATTAAGTCGAAGGCTAAATCTTTGTGAAAATCTACCTCAAGTAGCTCTCTTATCAGCTCATATGCTTCATAGAGGGTTTGAGATTTGATTTCTCTCTGCAATTGATCTTCCTTAAGTAAAGGGCAATACCGGCCGTCATAGGCCTCGAAGAATGGGAATGGTCCTGCTTTTCTCTTGGTATATCCATAAGATTCAAAATGCCCCACAAGCGATAAGAGATTGATGCTTCTGTCAAAATGCACATCATCCGGGCCATAGAATGGCAAACTTCGTTTGGCAAAGAAGTCGATTAGATTCTCTAGCAGGTCAATATGGCAAGGAGCCATTGCAACTCTGAAATTACTTGTCTCAATCCTTTCCCATTGGGCCTTTTTATTGTCTTGGCGTTCCCTGATGTCTTTCGGGTCTTCACATGAAAATTGAATTACTGTCAGCGCATTTTGCCACACGCCATTAGACTTAACAGCAGCAGTCCTTACGTCGATACTCTGGTAGACCCCCTCTACGTGCTGCAGGAATTCATTGAGCGTCATTGTTGTTGACATATCACTTCACTTGCTGCTTTTCTTCCCGTTCTTTGATTTCTTGATCCCTGAACTTGCGCCTGTTTCTTTACAGCAACATAGTGGTCTAAACAAACTCATCCTCCCCGATTTTACGGAGACTTTTGTCCAGCTTCCTCTGCACCTGCGCCTGGGTCTTCACCGGCAGGCCGTATATCTGAATAAAGCCCACCGAGGCGCTCTGGTCGAACTTGTCCTCTTTGTCATAGGTGGCGAGGTGATAGCTGTAGAGCGACTTGGGTGATTTGCGCCCGACCACGGTCGCCTTGCCCTTGAGCAGCTTGACCCGGACTGTGCCATCTACATGAGTCTGCGTGCTCTTTACATAAGCTGTGAGGTCATCGTGCATAGCTGAGAACCAGAGGCCGTTGTACACGATATCGGCGTATTCCTGAGCCACCCGCGCCTTAAAGCGAAGCTGGTCTTTGCCGAGTGTCATCTGCTCCAGAGCAAGGTGGGCTGCCAGGAGCACCGTAGCTGCCGGAGCCTCGTAAACCTCCCTCGACTTTATACCAACCAGGCGGTTCTCCAGGTGGTCTATCCTGCCCACCCCATGCTCTCCGGCGATAGCGTTTACCTTCTCCACCAGCTCGACGCCGCCCATGCTCTTGCTGTTAAGGCTGACGGGTATTCCCTGCTCGAAGCCTATCTCAACATACTGCGGCTTGTTGGGAGCCTTCTGCGGCGATTTAGTCCAGGTGAAAACTTCCTCCGGAGGCTCGGCCCAGGGGTCTTCCAGTATGCCGCACTCTATGCTCTTGCCCCAGAGGTTCTCGTCTATGGAATAGGGGCTCTTCACAGTGACTGGCACAGGTATGCCATAGCGTTTAGCGTACTCAATGGTCTCTTCTCTGGTGAAGCCCCACTCGCGCGCCGGTGCTATTACGTCAAGTTGCGGGGCCAGGGCCAGTACAGATACATCAAACCTGACTTGGTCATTGCCCTTGCCGGTGCAGCCGTGAGCCACGGCTGTCGCCTTATTTTTGAGTGCAGTTTGGGCTAAAAGCTTGGCTATGAGAGGGCGCGCCAGCGCGGTGGCAAGTGTGTATTGCCCTTCATATATGGCGTCCGCCTGGAGGGCGGGAAAGACGTAATCGTTAATGAACTGGTCTTTGGCATCCACCACCAGTGCCTTGGATGCTCCCACCTTGAGCGCCTTCTGGCGAATGCCCTCATAGTCCTTCTCAGCCCCGAGGTCTATGCTCAGGGCGATAACTTTCATCCGGTATTTCTCGCCGATCCACCTGATCGCTACGGAGGTATCGAGACCGCCGCTATATGCCAGAACTACCTTGTCCTTCAATATTGTCCCTCGCTTTCGTTTTTACCTGAATGTGGGGCGAGGCAACCTCTCCAAATTACGTAATCCCCTGTATCCCTCTTTATGCTTTGCTCCAAAAGTGCCTTCTGATCCAAAAGTCTAAACTCCTAATATTTGTCTGATTGGCAATAAGAGGTTGGGTGGTATTTCCCAGATATTGCCCTGAAAGAATCCACGACGGATTTTCTTTGTAATGTCTTTTACTGTGTCATTCAATATGGGGTTAACCTTGAGATGGTCACTTGGCTCTTTAGGTTCAAAGTCTATGGTTCCTTGCTCTTCGTCATATCCTAATACCTCAGCCCAACCACAGATCCCGCCTTTATGGTCTCCCGACCAAGCAAAGAATAGTACAGCCATATCCCCTTTTTGTGGCTTCCTATGCTCAGACACAACCTTCCCAGCATACCTTCCTGTTGTCGGTATCCCTTCTCGAACCTCCTTCTCATATTCACTATGCGACCACCCTTTTTCAGAATTGACTGACATTTGATATAACCAGCAAACCATAGCTGCCTCCCGATTACACTAGTTTACGTCCATGACGACTACCTGGAGCATAACGCTTCTTTTTAGGTATTCGTTTTTTCTCTGACACTTTATCAAGTATGAGCAGGATACCTTTGGCGTTAGCTCCCGATGGGTTGGAGCGGATGCTCCAACCTACCCTCCCAGCTAGCTGTGGATGTTATCATCCATAGCCGGTAATCAATCTTCTTACACCTTTGCCAGGATTTTGTCCAGTATGCCTATCGCTTCATCTATTTCTTTTCTGGTGACGGTCAGCGGAGGCATGAAGCGAATGGCGTTCGGCTTCACCGGATTGAGCAGGAGTCCGCGCTCCATGCATGATTTAACTATATCCTGGGTGAGGTCGCTATTGAACTGTATAGCTGCCAGGAGCCCGCGACCCCGTATGTCTACGATGAAATCGTATTTAGCCTTGAGCTCTTTAAGCCGGGCCAGCAGGTAAGCTCCGTTCCTTTTCACCTTATCTGGTATATCATTTTCGATGATAAACTTCAAGGTTGCATAACCCGCGGCGCAGGCCAGCGGATTTCCGCCGAAGGTGGAGCCATGCTCCCCCAGCGCAAAGACGGCTGCTTTCTCTTTAGCCAGGAACGCTCCGATGGGTATGCCCCCGCCCAGTCCTTTGGCCAGGGTGATGATATCGGGCTCGGCATTGAATTGCTCGTAGCCAAAGAGTGTCCCGATACGCCCTATTCCTGTCTGCACTTCGTCGAGTATTAGAAGGATACCCCTACGGTCGCACCAGGCCCGCACAGCCTTGAGATAGCCGTCGTCGGGAACATTGACGCCGCCCTCGCCCTGTACCGGCTCCAGCATCACAGCACAGGTCTGCGCAGAGGTCGCCTTCTTAATAGCGCCGATGTTGTTGTACTCTACGTTTAGGAAGCCGTCAGGGATGGGCAAATACGGCTCATGGAATTTGCGCTGTCCGGTGGCGGCGGTCATTGCCAGTGTGCGTCCGTGGAAGGAGTTCAGGGCGGTGACCACCTTGTAAGCACCATTTAAATGCAGCTTGCCATAGCGGCGCGCCAGCTTTACCGCGCCTTCGTTGGCCTCAGCGCCGCTGTTGCAGAAAAAGGCTTTGTCGAAGCAGCTATTCTCTATGAGCAGCCCGGCAAGCTGCAGCTGGGGTATGGTGTAGAACTGGTTGGATGTCTGGATGAGCGTTTTAGCTTGCTCAATCAGGGCTTTCACCACCGCAGGATGGCAATGTCCTAGGCTGTTCACTCCCCAACCCGCAGTGAAGTCCAGGTATTCTCTGCCCTTGTCATCCCACACACGTACACCCTTGCCCTTGACCAGGGTCACGGGCATGCGTTTGATGAGGGGCATGAAGTATTTATTTTCCAGTTTTTGCCAGTCTGTCATTTTCTTTGTCCCAACCTTCTACGGTGAATTCGGGCGAGGTGACCTCGCCCCTACGTTTCAAATTCATGGTTCGATTATTGTGCCCTGGTTTTTATCTTCTATTGCCGAAAGCAGCGCTCCTGCGGTGCGTCCATCAATAATCTGGGTCGAAGGAACGCGTGAGAGGGCATTGAGACATGCCTCCACCTTGGGTATCATCCCTCCCTGGATGACCCCGGAGTCTATCATGTCCTTAGCTTCAGCGGCGGATAGCCTGGGCGGGAACTTACCCTCGCTGTCACGTATCCCTGGTACATCGGTGAGAAAGATGAGCTTCTCAGCATTG
Organism: Dehalococcoidia bacterium; assembly: GCA_034409195.1. Classification (GTDB taxonomy): domain Bacteria; phylum Chloroflexota; class Dehalococcoidia; order SZUA-161; family SZUA-161; genus JACWAE01. The sequence continues at coordinate 8,402 of DAOUMT010000265.1, read as the reverse complement.
AGCGCACCTGCAATCTCGCCGGCTGCGACATCTGCATTTATGTTAAGTAACAACACGGGGTCACTGTCACTATCCGATACTTTTAATCCGCTGGGGGCGATGACAGGGATATATCCTGCACTGAGAATGGCTTTAACAGGTTCGGCATTGATTTTCACCACTTTGCCCGCATAGCCCAGCTCGGGATTCTCCACTATGCCCTGAATCAGTCCGCCGTCTGCACCGCTCAGACCCACAGCTTTGCCGCCCCTGGACATAATTGAGGCTACAAGCTGCTTGTTGACCAGTCCGGCTAGTACTGCGATAACTACCTCAAGGGCTGCGGCGTCAGTTACCCTCATGCCTCGGACAAAGTGCGCGGATACTCCCATTTTCTTGAGCCACTGGGTGATTTTACTGCCGCCGCCGTGAACAACTACGGGCACGATGCCTTTCTTCTGGAGCGCTACCAAATCATCGGGCGTGGTATCGTGGCTGCCTAGGGTCGAGCCGCCGATCTTAATTACGATTGTTTTAGTTGGACTCTGCTTGCTTTGCATTTGCCGTACCTTTTCGACACTTAATCATAGCACAAATTGAGCACCAATGTTATCACATCTGAGAGCGCGGTTACAACTTCTTTTTCCTGCTTAGCGAAAATTTCGTGTTGGGGATATCCAAGGTCTGTCTGGGGGGAATATTGTGTCTTACCTCGTGCATAAAATTAAGAAATGTAATGGAAATTTGATATTTAATGCATCAATTTTATAACTTCTTAATCAACTGATTGCTACTATCTTGGTTACAAATAAAAATTAAAGGAGGTTTTTGCGATATGAGAAAGATCCCATTACATCGCGGCAAGCTCTGGGTGGGGGTGGTGATGGTGCTCCTAGTGGCTTTGCTGGGCTCTTTCGCGTGCTCGACAACGCCCACGGCAACTCCCACGCCTACCGTATCGCCGATTGGCGACGTTGAGGTACTCGGAACCTGGGGAGGCGAAGAGCTGGCTAGTTTCAACGCCATGGTCGAGCCGTGGCAACATGATACAGGTGGTATCGTATATTTTACCGGTACTCGAGACCTGAATGCTATCCTTACGACTCGCATACAGGCTGGTAACCCTCCTGATGTTGCTATACTCCCCAATCCGGGGCTGATGAAGACACTGGCCGATGCAGGAAATCTGATACCACTGAATAATTTCCTCGATATGACGACGATCAACCAGGACTATTCGAAAGGCTGGGTTGACCTCGGCACCGTGAATGGAAATCTCTATGCCATCTTCATGAAAGCCTCTAGCAAGGGGACTATATGGTATAACCCCCAAACGTTTACAGCTAACAACTGGACCACTCCGCAGACCTGGGACCAGATGATAGCGCTTTCCAATCAAATCGTGGCGGAAAAGGGGACGCCCGCTTACCCGTGGTCCATAGCCGTTGAAAGCGGCGCCGCAAGTGGCTGGCCCGGGGCGGACTGGATCGATCAGATTATGTTGAGTAAGTACGGCCCCGATGTTAGCGACCAGTGGGTCAGTCACGAGATTCCGTGGACAGATCCCAGGGTCAAGGACTGCTTCCAGATGTTTGGCCAGATCGCATTGACCTCGGGTTACGTTCCTGGCGGAGCTACTGCGATTCTTGCCACAAACTTCCAGGATGGCACCTATCTACCCTATGAGACACCACCCAAGGCAGCTATGGACTATCTGGGAGACTTCGCTGCAGGGTTCATCTCTACCCAGTTCCCCAGCCTAGTGGCCGGGCAGGGCTACAACTTCTTCCCCTTCCCCGTCATCAACGGTAATTACACTAATGCTGTGACCGGCGGCGCAGACCTGGTGGTAGCGTTCAAGGATACGCCGGCCGTCCGTTCCTTAGTTGAGTATCTGTCCACCGCAGGCGCGCAGGCCATTTGGGTAAAGCGCGGCGGATTTACCTCTGTCAACAACAAGGTCCCGCTGAGTGATTATCCCAACATCGTAACGCAAAATGCAGCAAAGCAGCTGAGCAGTGCTGCTATCTTCCGGTTCAGCCAGGATGATGCTATGCCGGCAGCGGTGGAAAATGCGTACTGGGCTGGTGTGTTGGCCTACCTGCAGAATCCCAGTCAACTTGATAGTATTTTGCAGAACATCGAGTCTGTGGCCAAGGCCAACTATTGATGAAATAGCATAAGTCTAACGAATTGCTGCCCCAAAAGCGCGGGGCAACCCTGTAAAATGATTAACGGGATTGCCCCGCAATAGTATTATGATATGGTTATGCAATGAATGACCGCCACCACCGTTCGACCGTCCAGAGCCGCGTCTCAAGCAGAGTCAAGGTTTATTGGCGCTCCATCAACAGGCGAGGACGTTTATCTACCTGGCTGTGGCTGCTGCCAGCGTTAATCTTTCTCTCAATATTCCTGGTCTATCCCGTCGTCGCCACCATACGTCTGAGCTTTATGAACGCCAATTCCACCTCGTACGTTGGTTTTAGCAATTATACGTACATCTTCACAAACCGGATTACACTGGATGCTATATTTAATAATATATTGTGGATAGTATTGTTCACTCTGCTCGCTGTCGGCCTTGGACTCCTCTTCGCTATCCTGACCGGACGTGTGCGATATGAGGCGGTGGCAAAGGCAGTTATTTTTATTCCCATGGCTATCTCCTTTGTGGCTGCATCTGTTATCTGGAGGTTTATGTACGCTTATAAACCGGGTGGGTTCGAACAAATTGGACTCGTCAACGAGATCGCCACAAAGGTCGGCCTTCAGCCCCAGGCCTGGCTTGTGCAGCAGGCGGTTCCTTTTACAAACCATATCCTGCCCACTCCATTTCACACCAACAACGTCGCCATTATGATAGTGGGCGTCTGGATGTGGACAGGCTTTGCCATGGTAGTTCTCTCTGCCGGCTTGAAGAGCATATCCACAGAAGTAATCGAAGCGGCGCGAGTGGACGGAGCGAATGAACTGCAGGTAGTGCGGCGAATCATTATTCCAATGCTAGCTCCCACGATTGCACTTGTCGTGATTACGCTGGTCATCCAGGCCTTAAAGATCTTCGACATAGTGTGGGTAATGACGTCGGGCAATTTCAACACAGATGTAATAGCCACCATGATGTACAAAGAGATGTTTAATTATTCGGATTTTGGCAAGGCGGGCGCTCTTGCTGTGTTACTTTTTGTAGCAATTTTGCCCGTAATGTTCTTCAGCATCCGCCGCGTTAGATTTCAAGGGGGGACAGAATGAGTACTGCTGAAGAAACAGTAGATATGAGGCCTACCCTCTTGAAAATATTGGTGCATCTGAGAAGGTTCATCTCAAGATTGCCTCTGCATGTCATTATAATCGTCATAGGCTTGTTGTGGCTGACTCCGACTGTTGGCTTGCTTGTGAGCTCTTTCCGTCCCACGGCTGAGGTCGCCTCAACCGGGTGGTGGAGCGCATTTCAAACGCCTTTCAGGTTCACTCTGGACAACTACAGTACTGTAATTTCGCAGAACGGGATGGGACGCAGCTTCCTGAATAGCTTGATAATCTCTGTACCCGGAACAATAATTCCTGTAATAGTGGCGGCTTTCGCCGGATTCGCATTTGCCTGGATGAAATTCCCCGGACGCAATCTGCTCTTCATCTTTGTGGTCGCCTTGATTGTTGTTCCGATCCAGGCGACCCTGATCCCGGTATTGCGCTTTTTTACAGATACACATTTAGTGGGCACTTTCCCTGGGATATGGCTGGCGCACACTGCTTATGGTCTGCCCTTCGCAGTTTTTTTACTAACGACTTTTTTCGGCACTCTGCCGAAAGAGCTGCTGGAATCGGCGTATCTCGACGGCGCTTCGAATATGCGGGTGTTTTATCGACTAATCTTGCCATTATCAGTTCCAGCAATCGCCTCGCTGGCTATTTTCCAGTTCTTGTGGGTATGGAATGACCTGCTGGTCGCCCTGGTCTACCTGCAGGTTCCGAGCAAGGCGCCGATGACCCTGACCATAAACAATCTGGTAAGCTCTTTTGGCACGCAGTGGCAGCTGCTCACCGCGGCTGCGTTCATCTCGATGATACTGCCGCTGATCGTCTTCTTTGCGCTGCAGCGGTACTTTGTCGAGGGTATTACAGCGGGAGCGCTTAAAGGGTAGGGGTGGTTTACTTAAGGTTGCAGAAAGGATAAAATTTGGAATCGAGCGTTATATCGTAAAATCAGAGTTCAATTCCCGGCAGGTATAGAGATATGGCTGAAGTACGTTTTGAGCATGTTACCAAGAAATTTGGTGAGACTGTGGCAATTAAGGACTTGAATTTAACGATACCAGACAAGGAGTTTCTGGTTCTGGTAGGACCTTCAGGGTGTGGAAAAACCACTGCTCTCCGCCTTATCTCAGGGCTGGAAGTGCCCACCAGCGGCAATATTTATATTGAGGAAAAACTGGTTAATGATGTAGCCCCTAAAGACAGGGACATAGCTATGGTATTTCAGTCGTATGCCTTGTATCCTCACATGTCTGTATTTGATAATATGGCTTTTGGCCTCAGCCTGCGAAAGACACCCAAAACCGATATACGAAGGAGGGTAGATGAAGCAGCGCGTATCCTGGGCATCGAAGACCTGCTCAAGCGAAAGCCGCGGCAGCTGTCCGGAGGTCAAAGGCAAAGAGTGGCACTGGGGCGAGCTATTGTGCGAGAGCCAGTGGTGTTTTTGCTCGATGAACCCCTTTCCAATCTCGATGCGAAGCTCCGGGTGCAGACCCGCGCCGAGCTAAGCAAACTGCACCAGAGGCTGGGTACAACCTTTGTCTATGTAACCCACGACCAGGTGGAAGCTATGACTATGGCTACAATAATAGCTGTGATGAACAAAGGCGTACTGCAGCAGGTCGGCAAACCGCAAGCCCTTTACGAGGAGCCAGGTAACGTATTCGTGGCGGGCTTCATCGGAAGTCCGGCGATGAACTTCTTCGATGTCATTGTGAAAAACGGCGATAACGGCATTTATCTGGATGCGGAGACGTTCCAAGTTCCCGTGCCGAAGGATAGAGAAGATATATTGCAACAATACCTGGATAAGAAGATTATATTCGGCATCCGCCCTGAGGACATTTCGTCTCCGCAGTACACAGCGCCCGGCATTACTGCGTCTCCGGTTCGCGCAGGGGTGGACTTTACCGAGCTCATGGGGAATGAATTCTACCTTCACATGTTGAGCGACGATAAACAGTTTTTGGCCAGAGTGGATGCCCGTACGCCGGCAAGGGCCGGAGAAGAGATCGAGCTTGTATTTAATATGGCTAATATGCATGCCTTCGATGAAGAGACACAAAAGGCACTGCTGAGTTAGTTTATATAGCCGTTCACCCCATGGCATTACCTTGCGCACTTATCATTCTACGTTGATTCGAAAAATGTCATTATGCCATTGAAAAGAGAGTATACATGGAGATACCGTTTTCCCGGTGGCATGCCGCCATACGGCTCAGAAGGTCAAGACGCAGATACGACTCCGTTCCTTTGGACCCATCTCTTTGGAACCAGCTTCAGATGGTTTGCGGGGGATTCCGACCTTATCCTGAGGCTCGTGCTGAGATAATCTCCGAACCTCCTGACAGAGTACTTAGGGGTGTTGCCGGCTCTTACGGCAAGGTCAAAGGCGCTCCTGCTCTCATCGCTTTCATCGGAGATATGAATGGTAGTTATGTAAACGAGAAGATCGGCTATACGGGCGAGGGCATCGTCCTCGAAGCTACTGCTATGGGCTTGGGTACATGCTGGGTGGGTGGTTCTATGTTCTTCCGCCGTGGGCTCGCCGAATCCATCGTTGGCGCAAGCAAGAACGAGAGGGTGTTTGCCGTAACTCCCGTGGGCTACGCCGTGAAGGAATTCTCTGCGGGGGAAAGAGTTCAGACGGGCTTCGGGATGTTCCACCGGCGCAAACCACTGTCGGAGATGGTCTCAGGGCTGGATAAGAAGGAATGGCCTGACTGGATTAAGGTTGCTCTGGAGGCTGCGAGGCTAGCCCCTTCGGCTGTAAACAGGCAGCCTTGGCGCTTTTATGTGGAGCCGCATAGTATAACTATCTCTGTGGATAGCTCTCTGCTGGAATGGGGCATATCCAAACGCCTGGACTGCGGGATCGCCATGCTGCATGTTGAAGTGGCTGCGCTGGACTGCGGCGTAAAAGGCAGATGGGAGTTATTGAAAGCCCCGCAGGTCGCCAGGTTCACAGTATGAGCAGAGGGAGAATTATTCACAGGCGAGATTTTTCAGATGCCTCCGTTAATTATTACAGCCTCATATTTTTCACCGCTATTTGGGTGTGGACAAACCCCTGGACAGGTGTGTATCCGATATGTTTAAATTGAATCAGGCAGAGATATGACAAGTCCGGCATACCTGCTTTATGAGGATACACCCAGAACCGATATGTGGCTCAAGCTACTACTGGGCGGAATCCCGGTGCTGTTACTGGTGCTGGGGGGTGTTCTCCTTTTCCAAAATAAGGGGGGCGCTTTCGGGATGCTCGGAATAGCGGTGTTCTATGCCCTGCTATTTAAAATAGTTATGCCGCAGCGTTATCAGATATACAGCGATAAGATAAGGATAGTTCTGGGCGGCCCTATTGCCTGGAATATCCCTTTCTCCACGGTAAAAGAGGTCAGGTCTGCTTCGGGAGCGAAAGCTTTTGGCTACAACGGGGTCCGCTTTGCGACCTCATCTAAAAACGTGGTGGAGATAAGGCGCAGCAGAGGCTGCAACGTGGTCATATCCCCGTCCAACAAGGACGTTTTTCTGGAGCAGGCCAGCAGGGCTATGAAGTCGGCAGGCCACGGCTGAGCATTAATCGTTATGTCAACTAATTCACTTGAGGAGATTTGCTATGAAGGAAAATGAGTTCAAGAAAAAATGGGAAGAATGGTATGGAGACATGCTGAGCGGGTATCAATGGAATGAGCTGGAACATAAGGGGAAGAAGCTCATTTATGTGTGCGGAAGATTCACGCTGAGCGACGATGGCAGCAGGTTTGCCTCGAATTTCACGCAGGTCATAGGCTATTCGGATTTCAAGAAGCCGCTTACTGAAGAGGAGCAGAATGAGATAAAGGAGCTTTTCAGATGCCAGCAGGGGATTGAGAATCTGTCTTTCTGGATGGAGCCGCTCTCAGAAGCCTAAAGAGCTATCTCAGCGACTATGCGGGGTATGGCGGAACATGGCAAGGTAGTGAAACTGACCAACCTCGACAACCTTATTCTTTTCGAAGCCGTATTCAGAAATCAGGTCTTCAAGCTCCTCAGGGGTCATCCTTATAGATAGGGGAGGCCCCGGAGGACCGGCGATTTTCTTGAATTCCACCACAGCGAGCGTGCTTCCCGGCTTCATGACTCGGGCTGCCTCTGTCATAACTGCCGGCACTTCTCCGTTAGCGAGGAAGCCATGCATTACGTTGGCCATCAGACATACATTTATTATGCCCTCGGGAAGCGGCATCTTCTTGGTCACATCGGCTACGATTGCTTCGATATTGCCGATATTATCTCGACGTATCTGTTCTTTTAGGGCTTTAATTGATTCTTCGTAGCTATCGATGGCATACACCTTGCCCTGGCTGCCGATGAGCTTCGAAGCAGCAATCGAGAAACGTCCTTCTCCGCATCCGACATCCAGGAACTTATCGCCGTTATTCAGTCCGATTTCCCGGATGACGCGCTCTGCGTCGAGAAACGCTTTGCTGGACCTGCCGGCGTGGTAATGCCCCCCTTGGGGATTTTCTGCCACTTTTCTCTCCCTATATTTTCGGTTGTATCGTCAATAATTTAAGCCAATTATGTGCTCTATTTCTGCTCATATTGGTTGTAGCTGAATATCTGCTCGAGGCTCTTTCTTGTGGTGGCAATTGGTTCCTCAGAAGGGTAGCCCAAGGGAGTGCTGGCGACGACGCGCATGTTCTCAGGTACGCCCAGCGCCTCCTTTATTTTGGCCTCGTCGAACCAACCTATCCAGCACGTACCCAGACCGCGCTCCGCGGCAGCGAGCACTAGATGCTCCATAGCGATGCCTATATCTAGCATATAGTAGTGCTGGTCTCCTTTGACTCCGGGCTGTGTCGGCTCGGCACAGGTGACTATGATCACAGGGGCTTTGGCAATCCATCTATTCCCCGCCGCACCAACTTTATTTTTAACCTCCTGGTCAGTGACCACTACGAAGTGCCAGCACTGGGTATTAGCCCATGACGGCGCTAATCTGGCAGCTTCAAGAATATATTTGATTTCTTCCTCAGGGACTGGATCAGGCTTGAATCGCCTGACGCTCCTCCTTTTTCTGATGACATCCATGAATTCCATTTTCTGTCCTCTAAATCCCCCTAACCCCCTTTGCGAAAGGGGGGATTTGGTAGCCGAGGTATTTTGCTCCTTTACGC
>DAOUMT010000264.1:0-7254 GCA_034409195.1 Dehalococcoidia bacterium | reverse complement strand
ATCATAGGAGCGAAATTGATGATGAAAGTGCCTGCTAACAGGCTGCGACAGTTTTTCGGAGTATATACTATAGTCATCGCCACACTACTTTTGCTGAGGTAGATCGATAAAACGTGGAAATAGCAGTCGGCCTTATCGCCGGTTTAATTGCAGGAATCATCAGCGGAATGCTCGGCGTGGGCGGAGGCACCATCTCAATTCCGGCTATGGTCCTGCTATTAGGGGTAGGGCAGCATACGGCTCAGGGAGTCGCGCTAGCCGCTATGATGTTCACAGCTCTGGCTGCGGCCTTTATTCACAACAGGCAGGGGAATGTAAAATTGAGCGCAGTGCTGTTGATAGCGCCCAGCGCCGTCGGCTTCTCATATCTGGGGGCATGGGCAGCGGGCCAGGTCACAGCAGTATGGCTCACCAGGACTTTTGCCATCTTCCTACTGCTTATCGGGTGCCGGATGCTGCTATTCAATCGAGGAGGTAAAAGTGTCACCACTGACTGAGCTATATCGAAAGATAGCTGCGTGCACGGATTGCGAAGAGCTGGCCAGGACCCGTACACAGACAGTTCCCGGGGAAGGGCCGGAGAAGCCCCAAATAGTGTTCATTGGGGAAGCTCCCGGCTACCACGAAGACCAGCAGGGGCGTCCTTTCGTGGGACAGGCAGGACAGTTTCTCGAGCAACTGCTCAGCTCTATCGGACTGAAGCGTAGCGATGTCTATATCTGCAATGTAATCAAATGCCGCCCGCCGAATAATCGCGACCCCCTTCCTATAGAGATCAAGAACTGCCAGAAATGGTTAGACCAGCAGCTTGAAATGCTCCACCCCAGGATGATAGTGACTCTCGGCCGCTACTCACTGGCCAGATTCTTCCCAGGAGAACCCATCGGCAAAATTCACGGCAAGGCACGCAGGCAAGATGGTATTATCTATTTCGCCATGTATCACCCAGCGGCAGCCCTGCACCAGCAGAGCCTGCGGCAGACTATCGAGGTAGATATGCTCAAAATCCCTGCTCTGCTGACTCAAATGGAGCCAGCTGAGGAGGTAAAAAAGGAGGATAAACCTCAGCAGCTATCTATGTTTTAGGAAGAAGACGCAAGATGGCAAAATCGCGTTCCAAAAAACAAGTCGCCAAACCCCAGGCCTCCCTTAGCCTACTGCCCACACCAAAAGGGCTGCTCTGGATTGTCGTTGCGGTGATAGCGATAGCAGCGATAATCTTCTTCGCGGGCCAGGCTATCTTCGAGGGCATTGGTTTCGGTCTCTTTCTGGCAATCTTTTGGGCGCTGGTAGTTGGATATGCAGTATGGCGACAGGGACTGGGCAGCCTGTTCAACTGGTGGAATCTCTGGCTGGGCGCCATTATATTAACTCTGGCTCTCTGGGGGATATTCGCCTTATTCTCACCGCATTTTTACATCGCCAATGCTGACTTCTCACAAGTAAGCCTGGGAGGAAACGCGGGGAAAAGTTTCATCGGCAACCAGGGCGTTGGCGCTCCACCGGCAGCGCGGCTGGTTATTTTGTTCCTGATCAGCATAGGGCTGGTCATTCCCCGCCCCAGCCTAAGATTCCTTCAGGTCTTATCCCGGACATTAAGTAGAGCAGGCTTGACCGCTCTGGCAGGAATCCACTGGTTTGTCCCCCGATTTGGAAAGTCTTTAAGTAGGCTAAACCAGAAATACCACCTAAGCCGGCTCCTGGCAGCGCCGATTATGGCACTCGTCAGAGAATTGCGCCGCAGGAAGGCAGTAGAACCTGAGATAGCAGGGGAAGAGGCCGGCGAAGGTGTGGCTTTGTCCCCGGAGATCGAAGCTGCCGAGCGAGACGCTGCGCTTGAAGCAGCAGGTGATGGAGAGCAATTAGCCCTGCCCATCACCGATGCTAAAAAGAAAAAACCGGCGGCCGAGCCTAAAGAAGCAGGCCCTCGAGTTACCATTAAACAGCAGTTGCCGCCTATCGAGCTCCTCGATAAGGCGACAGATACGGAATTCACCGAGGTGGGCAACGACCAGAAGGCAAGGCTCATAGAGGAGGCATTGAGAAGCTATGGGGTTGAGGCAAAGGTGGTGCAAATAAATCCGGGGCCCTCGGTTACTCAATTTGGCGTTGAACCGGGATGGGACCGCAAGTATAAGCGAGTAGTGGAGCGAGACCATCAGGGCAAGGTCAAGCTGGATAGAGACGGCAACCCCGTAGAGAGACTGGAAGAGGTATCTAAGACGAGGGTGAAAGTGGAACGCATCACCGCCCTGTCCAATAACCTCGCTCTCGCCTTAGCCACGCCCAATATCAGGATCGAAGCCCCGGTCCCTGGAAAATCGCTGGTCGGCGTCGAAGTCCCCAATACCACCACTTCCATAGTCCGCCTCAGAGGCGTAATCGAGGGATTAGCTTTTCAGAAGCTCAAAACAAAGACAAAGCTTGCTATAGGTCTGGGCAAAGGGAGCGCGGGCGAGCCCGTATCGGCCGACCTGTGCAAGATGCCTCACCTGCTCATTGCCGGCGCCACCGGAAGCGGCAAAACAGTATTTATCAACTCCACCATTACCTGCTTGCTGATGCAAAATACGACACAAGACCTGCGCCTGCTCTTAATAGACCCCAAGCGAGTCGAGCTGGTAAGCTTCGAAGGGGTGCCCCACCTCATATCACCTGTAGTAATTGAACCAGAAAAGGCGATTGATGCCCTGCGCCGCATTCTGCGGGAAATGGATAGCCGATATAGCAAGTTTTCAGCGGTGGGGGTGCGCAACATAGAAGGCTATAATCGCAGTCCCCTGGTCACCGAGGCCATGCCTTATCTGGTAGTCATAATCGATGAACTGGCGCACCTTATGATGAGTGCCGCTGAGGTAGTCGAGCCTGCGATCTGCCGCCTGGCCCAAATGTCGCGGGCAACAGGCATACATCTCATCGTAGCTACCCAGCGTCCTTCTGTGGATGTGGTAACCGGGCTGATTAAAGCCAATTTCCCCACCCGGATAAGCTTCGCTGTGGCTTCCGGAGTGGACTCACGCACCATCCTTGATACCGTTGGCGCAGAGAGCCTGTTGGGAGGCGGCGATATGCTCTATTTGCCGCCGGATGCCCCCAAGCCAAAGCGATTACGCGGATGCTTCGTCTCCGACCCGGAGATAGAGAGGGTGGCAAGCTTCTGGAAGCAGCAAAGAACACAGATTCCCACGCCGTCGGAGGATACTGTAGCCCAGGCCTTTGCTTCTCTGCCAACTGAGGAACTGAAAGACGAGGACCCATTGTTAGCGACAGGGAGAAGACTTGCCAAAGAGTATTCTCACCTTTCCACCTCGCTGCTCCAGCGGCGCCTGCATATAGGCTATCCCAGAGCAGCGCGAATCATGGACTTCCTTGAAGAAGAGGGCACAATCGTGCGTCACGAGCCAGACAAGCCAAGTGAAATACGGGAGAGAGACGAGGCTATTGGGGATGAAAACGGCAATGAAGAAGCGGAATGATTCCCTGTAACGTTTCTTTGAGGTTAACGAACCTAACTTATCTCGAAGCAACTAACGTTGACACTTTATGTATAATGGTGCACTATGATAATATAGTTAAAAGATTCGGGGTCTCCCAGGGATAGCCGAACAATGATAGTGAAGCGAATAATCTTTTTCCTGCTTATGATGAAGCAGGCTATTCAAGAGTTCCTAGCCGACAACTGTACTCATCTGGCAGCAGCAATCTCATATTACCTATTGCTTTCGCTGTTCCCTCTGGCCCTGGCAGCTATATCAATATTGAGTGCAGTTTCAAGGTCACCGGATGTCCAAGCTAGAGTCACCCAGGCCATTACCACCGTCCTGCCGCTATCGGGAGACCTCGTATCGACCGCCATAAAGGATTTCTCACCGGGCGTGGGTGTAGCAGGGGCAATAGCTACCATCGGGCTACTCTGGTCCGGCATGGGCATATTCAACGCCACCAGGAAATCCCTAAACACTGCCTGGGGCATCAAGCAACCCCGCCCATTTCTGCGTGAGCGGTTGATAGAGTTCATCATGATGTTGGGGCTCGGCGGCTTCCTGATCGTATATGTAGGCATGACGGCAACCTTCAACTTTCTTCAGAGGACAGATATACTCGGGGGACGTTTCGCACAAAGCGGGCTGTTCTGGGAATCTATGGTGATCCTGGTCAGTACTGCAATTGCGTTCATAGGATTTCTTCTTCTCTATGAATTCATCCCCAACACCAGGGTTCCCTGGAAACATGTATGGGTCGGGGCACTCATTGCAGCAGTACTCTTTGAGATAGTTAAGAATGTCTTCGTCTGGTTCGTAGGCAAGTTCGCCAGCTATAACCTTGTCTACGGCTCCATAAGCACAATCATCGCCCTGATGACCTGGTCATATATATCGGCAGTAATCCTGCTCTTTTGCGCCAAGCTCATTTCAATATACCCGAGAATGAAAGCATCGCTAGCGGAAGAGGCCCACGTTGAGGCAGAGAGTGTGCAAACGAGTAGCAGTGAGCCCAAGGTATCAAAATTACTGATGCGCTTTAAGACGACGACCAGGGGAAAAAACTGAAGCTTTCGATTTCAATTTTGAATTCATTACAGATAAGGCTATTTCAGCTTTTTAACCGCTAATATCACCTTTTCGCCCTCTATCACCTGGCTCTTGCTGAAAGCACCCTCGGGTGGCTTTCCTGCAACCAGATTCATAGAAAGTGTTTCCTGTTTGACGTATTGGTCAAATTTTTCCATCACACGCCGCACCGAAGGCCCGCCCTCGTAATAGGTCTCGATGTAGTCTGCTATTTCGAAGCCGGCTTGCTTGCGTAAGGTCTGGAGTCGATGCACCAGCTCACGGGCCAGACCTTCATCGGCAAGCTCCTGGCTTACGTCGGTATCGACCACCACTATTAAGCCGCCTTCTTCCGCCACAGGCCAGTCAGGATGTTTCTGTACAGGCAAAATTTCTACGACGCTCAACTCTTTCACATTTAGCTCATCCAATACCTGAGAAGCCATTTGCTCCACGCTGGCTCTCTCCGCCTCGGTTCTGACTTTGATTAGAACCTTGGCCAGCGGCTGGCGCACTTTCAGGTTTGATTTGGCGCGAGCAGCACGTCCCAGACTAGTTACCTTCACTACCAGATTGACAGCCGAGGATAACCTCTCATCGACCTGGTTCAGGTCGGCCTTGGGATAATCGGTAAGATGAATGCTCTCAGGTGCATCTTTATCGAACGGCCTCACCAGGTTTTGATAAAGCTCCTCGGCAACAAAAGGAGTAAGCGGAGCAAGCAGCTTGGCTAAGGTAATCAAACACTGATAAAGAGTAGTGTAGGCCGATTGCTTATCAGCATCGTTCTCACTCTTCCAGAACCGTCTCCTGCTCCTCCTCACATACCAGTTCGAGAGGTTGTCGACGAATTCCTCGATCCTGCGCCCCGCCGTGGTTACATCGTATTCATCAAGAGAGCAAGTCACCGCATCGGTAAGCTGGTTGAGCTCGGAGAGTATCCACCGATCAAGCTCAGGCCGATGCTCTACATTAGAAGCAGTGCAGGGGTCGAACTTATCGATATTGGCGTAGGTCACGAAAAATGAATACGTATTCCACAGCGTGAGCAAGAACTTGCGCACCACCTCCTCCACCAACTCTTTAGAGAAGCGACGCACGTTACCTGGCGGGGAAGCGGTATACATATACCAGCGCAGGGCATCTGCCCCACTTTTGACCAGCACATCCTGGGGACTGACCACATTGCCTTTCGACTTGCTCATCTTCTCCCCGGTGCTATCGAGGATATGCCCCAGGCATATCACGTTCTGGAAACAAGGCTGCTCGTTGGTAAGAATGGAGATTGCATGCAAGCTGTAGAACCAGCCACGCGTCTGGTCTACCGCCTCGCAGATATAATCGGCAGGGAAGCTGGCTTTGAATAACTGCTGGTTCTCAAAAGGATAGTGCCACTGGGCAAAAGGCATAGCTCCCGAGTCGAACCAGCAGTCGATGACCTCGGGGACACGGCGCATAGCCCCGCCGCATTTGAGACAACTGTAGATAACATCATCCACATAGGGCCGGTGCAGGTCCGACAGCTTCTCTACGCCTTCAGCACCTTCCTTTTGCCTGAGCTCTTTAACGCTTCCGATACACTCGTCGTGTTTGCAGCTCTCACAGCGACAGACCGGCAGCGTCGTGCCCCAGTAGCGCTCCCGGGAGAATGCCCAGTCCACATTGTTGTTCAGCCAGTCGCCGAACCGCCCGTACTTGATGTACTCCGGATACCAGTTAATTTCCGCGTTGCCCGAAATTAACCTCTCTTTCATGGCTGTGGTCTTGATATACCACGAGGGCTTGGCATAATAAAGCAGCGCCGTGCCACAGCGCCAGCAGAAGGGATAGGTATGTCGAATTCGTTCACTACGGTAGAGAAGTCCTCTCGACTTCAGGTCTTCGATGATAAGCGGGTCAGCATCTTTAACGAACTTTCCTGCGAAAGGATAATTCCCTTGAATCACTCCCTGCAAATCGACATAATCACGCACAAAATTTAGACTGTTTTCTTCACCCGCTTCAAAGTCAGCCTCACCGAAGGCAGGCGCGACGTGGACAATTCCTGTGCCTTCCTCCAAAGACACGAATTCTTCTTTAATAACAGGATAGGTAAGATTTTTATCTGGCTGCTGAGGCACCAATAAATCTCCTTGAAAGACTAGACGTTCTGTCCCGAAAACATGAGGATTAAATAATGGCTCATACTGAAGTCCAACTAGCTCCTCAGCAGTAATCCTGGTCTTCTCATGATATTCTTCGAGCCCTACCTCATTTACAAGGTCAGAAGCCATAATAATATAGTCATCCTTGCCTTCCATTATTGAGTATTCGGCATCTGCTGCAACCGCCAAAGCAGTATTGCCCGGCAGTGTCCATGGTGTAGTCGTCCATGCCAACAGATAAACAGGTTTATCATCGACAAGTTCGAGAAGCCGCCTAGCAAAATCAGCTTCCCTAAGTAGAGGCCTCTTTGGAGGACGATAAGACCGCATTTGGTCTAAAAAACCTTCACTACCATACAGTGACTTCGCAACTTCAAACTTTATGTAAACAGATGGGTCGTCTGTCTCATCGTAACCCAAAGCTACCTCATGCGACGAGAGTGAGGTGCCGCAGCGAGGACAGTGCGGCGTGACCCTGTAGCTTTGATAGACAAGCCCTTTGTCCCAGAGCGACTTAATTATCCACCAGCAGGTCTCGATATAGCCGTTGTCGAAGGTTA
>DAOUMT010000263.1:0-2398 GCA_034409195.1 Dehalococcoidia bacterium | reverse complement strand
CCGGAGGTAATCACCCCTGGCACTTCTCAGGTAGATTGTTGGTGCCATTATAGGTGAAGGAAAAGCGTGAAGCAATCTTCTGTGTCCCTAACCCATAGCCTGCCGTAGCTTCTTGACAAAATCGCGGCGTTTCTGCTCATCACCAATTATCTGCTGTTTAAGTGCTTTCCAGGCAGCGGGGCAATCCTTGTATTCAACCCCAACAAGCTCATGAATCGCCCGGTCGATTTTTTTCCTGTTGCCAGGAGTGACCTCAACATCAGCCTCGGCCAGAATATTTTTCAAATGACGGAAATAGCAAGACATCGAATATTAACCTCTAGGGGAAATTTAGGGTTGAAGACATAAAAAAACCTCGGGTGACTTCCCCAGCTTCCTTGACCTTTTCCGCTCCCCGGTCCCTTTGGTTTCCTACTCGTTTCCTGTCGCGGATCTGGCCTTTTCTTTCTGGTTCACCCACCCAAGGACATTATCAATGTAACATTTTTTTACCGGTTTGTCAATATTTAATATGGAGCGTCGTATGCTTTTAGTCGATGCTCACTCAGCCAATTATTCTAATCTCTTGGTATCTTTTTGGTCGCTATGTCTGTATAATTCCGCCAGGTGGCATTTACACGAGTTACTTGATGCTTCTAACGATAATCATATCATAGCCGGGAACCGTCCGGGTGGTGAGGCATCCGGATATAATACTGCATATGCCTCGAAGGAGGTGACAAATGTCCATCCTGCGTAAATCTACACGGAAAATCTTGGAAATATTTCAGTTCAAGAAAACCCTGTGGAGAGGCCTTATCATTGCCGCACCGATTCTAATAATTATCTGGGTATTGTATGAGGTTCTTAACGCTGTGAACTCTCTGGGAGACAAATTACTTGCCACATTTGTGCCCGATGAGTACTTGAAATGGGGAACAGGGCTTTTTCTTATTCTGTTTTTCATTTTTATTATCGGGAGGATAGAGGTTCATTATGAAGGAAGGGAAAAAAGCATCTGGCAGACCATCAAAGTCAATACCGTCGGCAGAATCCCTTTCTTCGGATCACTCGTCTCCAGAGGAGGACGAAAAGTCATAACTTACGAGGATTTCAAAGCGCTGACTCCCTGCAAATTCTGGCTCTCAGATACGACGCCGCACTATGGATTTATAGTGAATCAGCAGAAGGTGAGGGGAGGAGAAACAGAGATCGATGTTTACCGGCCCAACGTTCCTACCATAATCCCCGGTGACCTTTTCCCGCTCAAGAGAAGATTCGTGATAAAACTGGGGAACTCTTCGGGGGAGATCCTGGATAAGCTGGCGAGCGGGGGGTTCATAAGCTCGGATGAGGAAATTCCCCTTCCCTGGGAAGACGAAACGGAAGAAGACTTTCGGGAGAGAATAAACTTGACGCCTCTCGAAATTGCGGTGAGAAAAATAATGGGGGATAAATTCAGAAATTTCTCCCAGGGTATCGACCAGACTTGACCGTTTTTTTGTTAAGGGTAAGCTAAGACTGAATCTTATTATTTACCCTATTTTTTCGTATAAATCTTCCAGCCATTTTGCGGTGATAAGCCACTTTTCGTAGTAAGGAGCATATTCCTGTCGACTCTGAGCATCAGGTTCAACTACCCTCGATTTCGGCCTCATAGCTGTCATAGCCGTGTTCATGTCAGGATAAACGTTAGCGCCGACTGCAGCGCACATAGCTGCTCCCCAGGCAGTAACCTGAGGCGACTCGAAACAGGTCACAGGCATAGCGAGTATATCGGATAATATTTTTAACAGGCAGCGGCTCTGCGCAAGCCCTCCGCCCATACTGACCTGTTTTACTTTTTGCTGCGAGACCTCTTCCAGTTGAACACAATTAGCCTTAAAAGCGAAGGCCAGATTCTCCAGTGCCGCCCTGACGAAGTGTTTCTTCTCCATACTCGTCACACTGGGCGTCACAGGGAAGATAAAGCCGCCCAGGCTTGGTTTGAGCCGGCTCATATCCATCACCGCAGGCCCGATGAAGGCCAGCATCCCTCCCGCGCCAGGCGGAGACTCCTGCGCCAGGCTATCCATTTGACCGTACACATCCTGTGACTTTGACGCAATGAAAAGCAGCCCCTTGAGCCAGCGATATGCCCCGCCGCATTCCTGAGCATTGCTCTCCAGATACCACCGGTTCGGCAGAGCGTGACAGCCCGACCAGAGCTTGCCTTTAGGATCGATGATGGGTTGCGTCGTCACCATCTGAATAGCGCCACTCCATCCTCCCAGTATTCCCACCTCGCCTTCGTCTTTAACCCCCATTCCCAGCAAGCCGCACTGGGTATCAGCGCCACCCGCAACCACCACTGCTTCAGTTGACAGTCCTGTCTTTCTGGCAGCCTCAGGCTTAACCATTCCAACGCGTGTGCCAGCGG
>DAOUMT010000262.1:0-8023 GCA_034409195.1 Dehalococcoidia bacterium | reverse complement strand
ATCCCAGGCCATCTGTAATCCTGATCGACTTCCACGGAGAAGCAACTGCAGAAAAGATAGCGTTGGGATGGTATCTGGATGGCCGGGTCAGCGCTGTGCTGGGAACGCATACTCATGTCGGTACCATCGATGCACGAATATTGCCGCGAGGTACTGCCTTTGTCAGCGATGTCGGCATGGTAGGTCCGATGAATTCTGTCATCGGCGACGATATAGATTCGGTGATTGAAAGGTTCCTCACCTTAATGCCCCATCGCTTATCTGTGGGCAAGGGCAATCCGGTTTTCAACTCGGTTCTGGTGGATGTGGATGAGGGCAGCGGTAAAGCCTCAAGCATCAGCCGACTAGACCTGGAGTTGGCGGAGAGATGAGGGCAGACCTTCACCTTCACAGTACCGCCTCCGATGGAAGGTTAACCCCTCAGGAGTTGGTAAAGAAAGCAGTTGAACTTAAACTGGAAGTGATCGCCATCACCGATCACGATTCAGTAGAAGGTGTGTTACCTGCACTCGAGGAAGCTAAAAAGTTTCCCCAGCTTACAGTCATCCCCGGTGTGGAGATAAATACCGATGTTCCCAAGGGCGAGATCCATATTCTGGGCTATTTCATAGATTACCGTGACCCTGCCCTCAATCGCACTCTGAAGGAACTGCGTAATTCCCGCTATGAGCGTGGTAAAAAGATGGTTGCCAAGCTGGCAGAGCTGGGCATGGATGTTAACTGGACAAGAGTGCAGGAACTGGCTGGTGCAGGCTCAATAGGACGTCCTCACATTGCTCAGGCAATGCTGGAGCAAGGACACGTCTCCTCTCTCCGGGAAGCCTTCACCAAATATATCGGGCGCAGCGGCCCTGCCTATGTTGAACGCAAAAAACTGACCCCGGCAGAAGCCGTCAAGGTAGTGCTCGACGCAGAGGGATTGCCAGTGCTCGCTCACCCAGCGGATATCGAACCGCTCGAACCCTTCCTACTCCAGTTAAAAAAAGCGGGTATCATAGGCATAGAAATCTACTACGACGGCTATAACTCTAAGACTATCCTTCAACTTAAGAGATTTGCCAAAAAGCTTCACCTCATAGCTTGCGGAGGCAGCGATTTCCACGGATTAGGCGAAGATATTGGCGCCTCTCTGGGTAGCGTAGACCTGCCCAGAGAGTCCGTAGAGCAGCTCATCTCTTTATCAAAACAAAAAAGGGTGGTGATGCCATGACGTTGGGTTCCAGAGAAATCCAGCAAATTATTCCACATCGCTGGCCTTTCCTTCTGGTAGATAAGATTATCGACCTGAAGCCGGGCAAGGAAGCAGTTGGCATTAAGAATATTTCCGGCGGCGAGATCTTTTTCCAGGGTCATTTCCCTGGCTATCCTATTTTCCCCGGGGTACTGATTATCGAAGCCCTGGCTCAAGTCGGCGCTGTGGCGATATTGAGCCTCGCTGAAAACAAAGGCAAGATTGCCCTCTTTGCTTCGGTTGACGGATTTCGCTTTCGCAAGCCAGTGTTTCCCGGGGACTGCCTGCGTCTGGAAGTGAAGCTGACCAAGATGCGAGGACCTATAGGGAAAGGTACCGCTAAGGCGATCGTGGAAGATAAGACAGTTGCCGAAGGCGAGCTGACATTTGCTCTCACGGACTCGGGAGAGGCCTCAGGGGAAAAACAGGGATGAAATGTGCCATTCATCCTGATGTTGAGACCGACCTCAGGTGTGGTAAGTGTTTGCAGCCCATCTGCCCCAAGTGCATGGTTCAAACCCCGGTAGGGGCCCGCTGCCCCAAATGTGCTGCCCTGAAAAAGCTGCCGGTTTATGAAATCTCGACCATTTTCTATGTGAGGTCGATCGCCGCTGGTTTAGCAACCGCTGCGGTAGTGGGCGGAATCTGGCCTTTTGTTCCCCTGGGTGGCTTCTTCTTATTCTTCATAGCTTTAGCCGTCGGCTACGTCATCGGGGAAGCAGTCAGCCTTGCAGCAAACAGAAAACGCGGCCCGGGCCTGCAGATAATTGCCGGGATAAGTGTGGCTGTGAGCTATGTCATAAGAAGTCTTATCGAGGCGCCCCCACAGAGCTTTTTACACACATTTGTCGACGTATATGGTCTAATCGCTCTGGTTTTAGGTATTATCGTTGCGGTCGGTCTACTGCGGCGAGATTGACACCTCTCGTTTTTTGTGCTAATATCCCATAGGATTAATAATTTTCAGGAGCCTTACCCCCTGGAGACGGCAATGTTTTTAGGAATTATTATTAATTATTGCCGAAACAAGATGGGATGCGGTATTCATGCGGGGAGTACTTTTTCGGGTCATAGTCGCAATAATCATCGGCATCGGGGGTTGGCAGCTAGGCAAGTTCATCGGTGGGAGGACAAACGCAAGTACTGAGCTAGCTTGGATTTTAACTCTCGCTATCGGTGGCTATGTCGTCGGTTATTTGCTTGCCCCGTATCTTGTCATCCGCCCCTGGCAGTGGGTTCGAAGGCGCACTCGAGTGATGCCGCGGGTGCTCCAAGTGCCAAATCTTGTGGCTGCAGCCATAGGGCTGGCCTTTGCTTTGGTTATCACAGCCTTGGCAACCCTGCCTTTGTCTTTACTCCCGGACCCCTGGGGGAAATGGGCACCTCTTATACTCGGTTTGTTTTTATGCTTCCTCTTTGTCCCCATTATGGTGCTCCAAGGACCTGCTGTCCTACGATTCTTCTTCAGCGGCGCCCCCAACCTACCTGTGCCCAGAGATAGCAGAAGTGACCTGCTTATACTGGATACAAATGCCATCATCGACGGGCGAATAGCCGACATCATACAAACGGGTTTCATCCACGGCACCTTGCTAATCCCCAGGTTTGTCCTCGATGAGTTGCGTCATATCGCCGATTCCCCTGATGGGCTCCGACGCAATCGAGGGAGAAGAGGCCTGGAGATGTTGACCCAGCTTCAAAGGGGATCAGATGTTCCGGTTCAGATTTCTGATATTGACTTTGAAGATACCCATGAGGTCGATTCCAAACTAGTAAGGTTAGCCAAAACGTTGCACTGCCCCATCGTCAGCAATGATTTCAATCTCAATAGAGTAGCTGCGCTCCAAGGCGTGAAGGTGCTGAACATCAATGAGCTGGCCAATGCTGTCAAACCGGTTATCTTACCTGGAGAGGAATTGGCGTTGCGTATAGTCCAGGAAGGCAAGGAGCCGGGCCAAGGCATCGGCTTCCTTGACGATGGCACCATGGTCGTGGTCGAAGGAGGACGCCGCCATCTTAATTCAGAGCTCAGCATCGCTGTTACCAGGGTATTGCAAACTGCGGCTGGTCGGATGATCTTCGCGCAACCTAAAGAACCCGTCGATGAAAAAAGTAAAAGGTAAAGTCGGCGCTGTAATCGTCGCTGCTGGCACCAGTACTCGAATGGGTGGGATAGACAAAGTCTTCTCCCTGTTAAATGGAGAACCACTGCTGGCTAAGGTAACGACTGTTTTCGAAGACTGCCCATCAGTTAATGAGATAGTCATCGTATTAGCCAAAAAAAGCCTGGAGCAGGGACGTACTCTGGTTAAGGGACGATGCTGGCCTAAAGTGATTGCGGTGTGTCCAGGAGGGCCAAGGCGTCAGGATTCGGTTAGAGAAGGACTGCGTCGGCTTGTTGACTGTGACTGGGTAGTGATTCATGATGGTGCCAGGCCTTGTGTCAGCACGGATTTGATCGAAAGAGGGTTAATAGCGGCTCAAGTAAGTGGGGCTGCAATTGCTGCAGTGCCGGTTAAAGATACTATCAAAATTGTCTCTCGCCGCGGCTTCGTGCAACAGACACCTGCCCGTCAATGCCTGTGGGCCGCACAGACGCCTCAGGTCTTTCGCTACGACCTTATAGCAGAAGCTTACCGCCAGGCAGATGAGGACGTGACCGATGACGCCGCGCTGGTGGAAAAGCTAGGTCACAAGGTCGAGGTCTACTTGGGGTCATATCATAACATTAAAGTGACCACTCCCGAGGACCTAGCAGTGGCCGAGGTCCTGCTGCAAAAACAGGGAGCGAGACAGCCCGCGACCACGGAGGCCTTATGCGCGTCGGTATCGGCTACGATGCCCATCAGCTAACCGCAGGGCGCCCTCTTGTTCTGGGCGGCGTAAAAATATCCTTTGAGAAAGGGCTTGCAGGCTGGAGCGACGCCGACGTTGTGGTGCACGCCATAATGGATGCTCTACTCGGCGCGGCGGCTCTGGGAGATATAGGAACTCACTTCCCACCAAACGATCCTACCTACAAGGATATCTCCAGCATTACCTTGTTAAATCGTGTTGGCGGTTTGCTCAAAACACAGGGCTGGCGTATAGGTAATGTCGATGCTACAATAATCGCGCAACGTCCCTTTCTTCAGCCTTTTATCAACCAGATGAAACAAAATATAGGCCAAGCTCTGTCTATCAGCGAAAAGCAGGTCAGCATAAAGGCTACTACCAATGAAGGTCTGGGTTTCATAGGAAGGGAAGAGGGAATCGCTGCTTATGCTGTGGCTCTAGTGGAAGAAGTCTGATGAAAATATATAACACTCTGTCCGGTCGAAAAGAGGATTTCGTACCCCAAAGTGATGCAGTCAAGATGTATGTCTGCGGAGTCACGCCGTATGCTCCTAGCCACCTTGGCCATGCTATGAGCTATATAATCTTTGACACAATCAGACGTTACCTCGAATTCCGTGGCTACAAAGTGAAATATGTGCAGAATTTCACCGACATTGACGATAAAATCATCGCCCGTGCCAATGAGTCTGGTATTTCTGCGCACGATTTGGCACAGGGATTTATAGACCAGTACTTCGCTAATATGGATACCCTGAATATAAAGAGGGCCACTGTTTATCCCAAAGCCACTGAAGAAATCCCCAAGATGATAGAGGTCATCCAAGGCCTGATACAAAAAGTTCATGCATACGAGGTTGGGGGTGATGTTTACTTTCGTGTACAGAGCGACCCCGACTACGGCAAACTCAGCCATCGAACGCTGGATGGCATGATGGCTGGCGCACGCGTAGAAATAGGCGAAACTAAGGAACATCCGCTGGATTTTGCCCTGTGGAAGGCGGCCAAGCCCGGAGAGCCGCAGTGGCACAGCCCCTGGGGTCCCGGAAGGCCCGGCTGGCACATAGAATGCAGTGCTATGTCCTTGAAGTATCTCGGGGAGACGCTGGATATTCACGGCGGAGGGCAAGACCTTATATTTCCTCATCATGAAAACGAGATAGCTCAATCGGAATCATTCACCGGGGTCAAACCCTTTGTAAGGCACTGGCTTCATAACGGGCTGCTGCAATTGGGCGAGGAAAAAATGAGCAAGTCCACGGGGAAGCTAATAACAATAAGCGAAGCGCTAGCTAAATACAGCCCCGATGCTCTCAGACTCTGGGTGCTTAGCTCTCATTACCGCAGTCCTATTACCTATTCGGAGGAAAACCTAGCAGCAACAGAAAAAGGGGTGGAGAGACTGGTTCGCACAGCCCATATTGATATAGCGGAATCTGCGTCAGCTAGCATAGACGCCCAACCTTTCCGTGAGCAATTTATCGAAGCCATGGACGATGATTTCAACACACCGCAAGCTATAGCTGCGCTATTCGACTTGGCAAGAGAGATAAACCGCGGCCGCGATGAAGGGATGCATATAGGCGAAGCACTTAAGACATTCGGTGAGCTTGCTGGTATACTGGGATTGACTTTGCGCTCCAGGTCGGTGAAGTACATTATTGCCACTAATGCTCTAATAGCCATGGTAACCAAATATGAAGTTGAAATAAAAGACGCCAAGGAAGCTGATAGTATCATCAAAGTGCTGTCAGATAAGCGTCTAGAGCTTCGTCGTTCGAAGAAATGGCAGCTTGCCGATAGCATTAGAAACGACCTGAAGGAACTGGTCGTCACCCTGGAAGATACCCCTCAGGGAACTGTTTGGAGATACAAGAAGCCTTGACTTTGGATTTTTTCCCTTATATACTTATATACTTAGTGTGTACTTGAACTTAAAAAAGGTCGAAAAAGGCCCGAGTGGCGCAATGGCAGCGCAGCCGATTTGTAATCGGCCGGGTAGCGGTTCGAATCCGCTCTCGGGCTCCGGGCAGATACCGGAGGGGTGGGTGAGAGGCTAATACCAACAGACTGTAAATCTGTCGCCTGAAATGGCTACGCAGGTTCGAATCCTGCCCCCTCCACCATGCAGAATGCCCACATAGCTCAGCGGTAGAGCACCTTCTTGGTAAGAAGGGGGTCACCAGTTCAAATCTGGTTGTGGGCTGAACTTAATCGGATCGGGAGGAAGAAAAAGTGGCAAAGAAAGTATTTCAGCGTACCAAACCACATATCAACGTGGGCACAATAGGGCACGTCGACCATGGCAAGACAACCTTAACAGCAGCGATAACAAGGGTTCTAGCTACACAGGGGTTTGCTCAGTTTCGCCCCTTTGACTCTATCGATAACGCCCCCGAGGAGAAGTCCAGGGGCATGACAATCGCTATAGCTCATATAGAGTATGAGACAGAGAAGCGACACTACGCCCATGTGGACTGCCCCGGCCACGCTGACTACATCAAGAACATGATAACCGGCGCTGCCCAGATGGATGGTGCCATACTGGTGGTGGCCGCTGATGACGGCGTTATGCCGCAAACAAGAGAGCACCTCCTCCTCGCTCGTCAGGTCGAGGTTCCGTCTGTGCTGATCGCACTGAACAAGATTGACGCAGTAGATGACCCCGACTTGTTGGAGGTCACCGAATTAGAACTGAGAGAGGAACTGTTACCCAAATACGGTTTCCCCGGTGACAAGACCCCTATAATACGAGTTAGCGCCCTCAAGGCTTTGGAGTGTGGCTGCGGCAAGAGAGACTGCCAGTGGTGTGGCAAAATCTGGCAGCTTATGGATGCAGTTGACAGCTACATCCCACTGCCCAAGCGTCCTGCAGACAAACCATTCCTCATGTCTGTAGAGGATGTCTTCGCCATTAAAGGTCGAGGCACTGTGGCCACAGGCAGGATAGAGCGAGGCACTATCAAAGTCGGCCAAGAGGTCGAGATAGTAGGAATGAAGGAAACCAAAAAGACTGTGGTCACCGGCGTGGAGATGTTCCACAAGACGCTGGAGGAAGGGGAACCGGGAGACGCTGTTGGTTGCCTACTGCGAGGTATTGAACGAGATGAGATAGAGCGAGGCCAGGTGCTGGCTCTGCCAGGTTCAATAAAACCGCATACCCTTTTCGAAGGTCAGGTATATGTATTGACCAAGGAAGAGGGCGGCCGCCATACACCGTTCTTCAATGGCTACAGGCCCCAGTTCTACATCAGAACTATGGATATTACCGGGACTGCCGAGTTACCCCAGGGAGTTGAGATGGCTATGCCCGGTGACAACATCAATATGAAGGTGAAGTTGATTGTTCCCATGGCTTTGGAGCAAGGAGTCAGATTTGCCATAAGGGAGGGTGGTAGAACTGTCGGATCTGGCTTGATAACAAAAATTTTAGAGTAAATAATGGCTAAGAAATCCGAGGCCCGAAACATTATCTATCTCGCTTGTACTGAGTGCAAGGAGAGGACATATACAACGATCAAGAATAAAAAGAACGACCCCGGGAGGTTAGAGTTAAAAAAGTACTGCCCCCGCTGTCGCAAGCACACTTTGCACAGAGAGACAAAGTAAAGAATAGAGAGCAGTGGTGAAGACTCAGGCTGCATTAAACAAGCAGGGCAAACCAAGATTCAAGTTCGTTAATGACATCATCTCCGAGCTGAAGAAGGTAACATGGCCCACGAGACAAGAGGCCACTTATTTAACTACTCTTGTGATTATCTTCACAGTAGCAGTTGCTATAGTTCTCGGGGTGATTGACTACGGCTTTTCTAAATTGATGAATCTTATCTTGCTCAAGTAATTTTGGCTGTGCAATAAAGCAGCAGGATTGTGATAGTAATCTCTACCTCGATGGATTTACATCCCTGAATTGAATATGGATAAGACCCTTATGGAACAAAACGCAAAGAAGTGGTA
>DAOUMT010000261.1:0-6742 GCA_034409195.1 Dehalococcoidia bacterium | reverse complement strand
CTTTAGACGCGGTTTCCCACGGTAAGGATGTGGTTCTGCTGGAGGGTTTGAGCGGTTTCAAGGCGGGCACCGATACGGCGCTTGCCGGAAGTCGAATTGTAGAAACGCTGGGTGCCAGGGCTATCTTTATCGTCCGCTACGAGGGCAGCCTCCAGGTCAGCCAGGTCGTGGATGCAGCCAGGATGCTAGGCGGACATCTCCTTGGCGTGATAATCAATGCTGTGCCGCAGCGCAGGATGGATTCGGTGAAAGCAGCTATTGTGCCTGCAATAGAGCGAAGCGGCATTAGAGTCCTAGGGGTGCTGCCCGAGGAGCGCGTACTGCTCACCGTAAGCGTGGGCGAGCTTGTGGAGCACCTGGGAGGAAATATTCTCAGCTCTCCCGAGCGCTCAGGTGAGCTTGTGGAGAGCATAATGGTAGGGGCGATGTCTCCCGACCCTGCTGTCTCGTACCTGAGCCTGAAACCTCGCAAAGTAGTGGTCACTCGCGGTGACCGCCCCGATATTCAGTTGGCTGCCCTAGAAACTTTAACAAACTGCCTCGTGCTCACCAACAATATAAGTCCTCTGCCCAACATCCTGAGCCGGGCCAAGGCGGTTAAAACGCCTATAGCGGTGGTGAAAGATGACACGGTGCATACCATGGAGGCGCTTGAGAGGGTCTGGGACAAGGCAAAGTTCTCCCATGAGCAGAAGGTGGACAGGTTGGTGCAGCTTCTGGAGCAGCACCTCGATTTGGGGTCCATTCGCCAGGCAGCGCAGGCTTAGCACCATTTTCTCTCAGAGTTATGCCCCGTATCTCAAATTACACCAAGCTGGTGCAAAAGGGTCATCGAGTCGCCGAGTGTCCAGCGTTCTACTACTTTACCATTGTCAAAACGGAGTATGCCGATTCCGGCGAAGTTTATCTTTTTGCCCGTGGGCGGCATTCCTATATACCCGCCTCTGTCCGTGCCCTGCATCGTGAACCGGTACGCCACTTTATCTCCCTCGGAGAAGATATCCTCAAGGCTCCAGCGCCAGTCGGGGAAGCTTTTGTAGAGGCCGGCCAGAAATTGCTTAAAACCTTCCTTATCCGGTGTTTCGCCGGGTACCGGATACCTGTCAACGAAATCTTCAGTAAAAAGCTCGTCCACTATATCAATGTCACCTTTGTTCAACTCTTCGAATATATGCTGCAGAATAGCTTTATTTCTCGCCACAGACATGTTGTGACCTCCACTCAATTCTTGCGCCAGTATACACATCGTCACAGAAAGCCGCAACAAGCCAGGTTGCATTTTGGGAGCACTCTGGCCCTTATTGCGGTCGAATGTAAGAAAAGATAAAATGGTGATGTGAAAAAGGCAAATACAGGAAACAGGCGTCCAAGAAATCGAAAGCCAAGCATCACGGTGGTAAAAAACGGCCCCTACATAGTCAGAGACCTCAAGAACTTTAGAGATTCAGAGGAACGATCTCTCCCGGTGAAACCAGTCATGTCGCTCTGCCGATGCGGTGCCTCAAAAAACAAGCCTTATTGCGACGGTTCCCACACCGAGGTCGGCTTTGCCAGTGATAAGGACCCAAATAGAGTGCCGGGCGAGGTAAAAGAATGGAAAGGAAAGAGTATCACCATTGTGGACAATACTAACGTCTGCTCGCGCGACGGGTCGTGTATCAATAATTTGCCTCAGGTTTTTGAAGAAGAGAACCCGGATGCTGTCAATGTAAAGAGGATTATCGAAACTATCAAGAAATGCCCTTCCGGGGCGTTGACCTACAAGGTGGGCGGCAGATATTGCCAGGCCTTCAAACGCGAGCCTGCGATTACAGTCGCCAAGAATGGCCCGTTCAAAGTGGTCGGGGCAATACGATTAAAAGATGATATGAAATCCGAGCCAGCGTGCCCGGAACATTACACACTCTGCCGATGCGGCCACTCCAGGAACAAACCGTTTTGTGACGGCTCCCACCTCGAAACCGGATTCAAGGATGATGCCGAGGTAGGTCGTTAGGTTATCCTGATAATCGGCT
Organism: Dehalococcoidia bacterium; assembly: GCA_034409195.1. GTDB lineage: Bacteria > Chloroflexota > Dehalococcoidia > SZUA-161 > SZUA-161 > JACWAE01. The sequence continues at coordinate 4,727 of DAOUMT010000261.1, read as the reverse complement.
TTCAAAGCAGGATTAATCTGTCTTAGGCTCTGTTCCTTAAGTTCAACCACATTTAGCCGAATTGTCTATGGAATTCTTGGCTGGCGCAGCTTTAAGGTCAGCCAAAAGCTGAGCAAAGGTTGGACAGGATCATGATTAGGGAAAGAGCATGGAATATGCTGCCCCTGCTCTTCCGGGGTATTCGAGTAATAGAGTGCACAGTACAAAAGTAGGATACCAGTTTGTAATAAGATACCCTATACTTTTAATTTGCAGGTTTGAAACTGGCGAGGTAGACAGGTTGGAAGAAAGGGACTCCTTGGACTCAGCACTCCAGTTTATAAAGGGCAGATTAAGGAAAGCCGTAGAAAGAGACCGCCGCGCCGAGAGATATATGGAAGCGGCATCAAGATTTCTCTGGCGATGGCGGGAACCCTGGCTGCTTGCGTTCGTGGGATTCATGGCCCTTATGGACTATGCCAGCACTTACGCCGTCCTGGGTCTAAGCGGAAAAAGTTATCTCAACGAAGCTGGCTCACTCGCCAGGTGGGCACTGGATAAGGGCGGTTTCGCAGGGCTGTTCCTGGCCGACCTGGCTGCTGTGTTTGCCATATCGCTCGTAGCTATAGCTTTACGGTTTATTCTCCTCAGGTCCGGCTTCAAAGGTTTCGGACGGGCCGCTTTTGTATTCCTGCTCCTTCCTTATGCAATAATGTCTCTGGTTGCTGTGATAAACAATCTGCTGTTGGCATACCTTTAGCCGCTGCCTGAGGCTCATAGCTGTTATTTGGGGAAACACCAAATTTGAATTTTCTAGGGTTCATGTGCTGCTTAGCGGCAACTCAACCGTTACCATCGTCCCCTGTCTTGGCCTGGACTGAACCTGTAGAATGCCGCCAAGCAGTCTTGCCCGTTCTTCCATGCCAGTCAGGCCCAGCTTACCGATGCTGGCAAGGTCACTCAGCCTTGCCGGCGGCTCAAACCCCTTGCCATTATCGGTTATCGTCATTACTATCTTCTGCAGCTTGTATTCTAATTTAACCACAACCTTGGTTGCCGCAGAATGCTTCTTCACATTGTTCAACGCTTCCTGAGCGATGCGGAAAAGCTCCAATTTGGCCTCAGGCGACAGGTCTAATTCCGTCCCGCGTACCTCTATGCTGACTTTCGTCTTTTCTTCCCTCTCCAGTTTCTCGGCCATCCATCCCAACGCGGCTACTAGTCCCATGTGGTCCAGAATAGCAGGCCTCAGCTCCTGAGCATAGCTCCTCAGGCCATCGAGAATCTTCACAGCCAGGCGATGCAGCCGGGTGACCTTATCTTTAGCCTGCTTGGGCAGCTTGTTAGCAGGGTCGGAAGCCAGCGCATCCAACCGGTGTATCAGCAGCAGCAAAGATTGACCGGCATCATCATGAAGCTCGCGAGAAATGCGTTTACGCTCCTCTTCCTGCGCCTGCAGAACCTGCTTGAGGTAGAAACGGAGATTGTCCCGCATTTTGCGTTCGTCAGTAACGTCACGGCCGATGTTCTCGAATCCCACAGGCTTACCATTGTCAGTAATCAGCCTGGTGACCATCTCAATGATAACTTCGCTGCCATCTCGTCTGGCTAAATGCTGCTCATATCGTTGCTCGATTTTTCCCCCGCTGAGTAGCTTCTTCCGAATTTGGCGGGCCAGGGCGAGAGCGTCTGCTCGAAGGAAATTTGAAGCATTCTTGCTTACCAGCTCGTCCACCGGATAACCTAGCAGCTTTTCACAAGCCTTATTTGCATCGGTAATATTACCTTCCATGTCATGGATTATGATAGCGTCGCTGGCATCCTGGAATAGCTCGCGATATTTTGCCTCGGATAATCTTAATAGCTCCGTCAGCGATGCCTGTTCCCGATAAAGACTGGCTTTATCTATGGCGATGCCGATTTGATTGCCAATGGCTGTCAGCAGTTCCATTTCCTCGGTGCTAAACTCCTGCTTCTGGCGTGTAGCTACACAGATTGTGCCGACCACCTGGCCCCTCGATTTCATAGGGACAACAAGCTGGGCCTTGATTTTCTCCCGTCGCACCGCTTCCCTGAACAATCTGGGGTCATGGGTGGCCTCGCTCACTATCATGGGCTCGCCGATTTCAGCAGAATGCCCGTTGAGTCCCTCGCCCAGTTTTACTCTGCTTACCGTACGGGCGAACTCCTGAGTAACTCCACGGTACGCCGATAGCACAAGTTCATTTGTCCTGGTATCCAGTGTATATATCCGAACTATCTCGATTCCCATGACATCGGCGACTATCCCGATGGCCGTGGGAAGGATGTCTTCTATTTTCTCGGCCTGGGCAAGTATACCTGAGAGCGTGCTTAGAGTAATCAGTCTTCTGCTGCGGGACATATCACATCCAACCAGCGGGTGAGATTTCAATCAGAGAACCAGGCTGTCAGCAGGCTCAGTCGCTGTCAACACCTGTGGGAGTTTTGTCAAGCTCAAGCCATCCTTCTCGTACAGCCTTCAATATAGCTTCGGTGCGTGAAGCAACATCCATTTTGGCAAATACATTAGAGATATGGGCCTTCACTGTGCGAACGGTTACTGAGAGTTTCTCTGCTATTTCCTTATTGCTCATCCCCTTTGCTGCTAGTTTAAGCACCTCAATTTCCCGGTCGGTGAGGGCCTCTTTACCTTTCGGCCTGCTCTCCTCAGCCGCCATCCCCATCGCCCTCTTAAGGAGCATGGCTATTATCGAGGGATGGAGGACTGACTCGCCTGCCCTCACAGCACGAATCGCAGCCACCACATCACGGCCGCGGGCGCTTTTCAGCAGATACCCTGCAGCCCCGGCCTCAAGCAAGCCCATCACATATTGAGGATCATCATAAGCGGTCAGAATTATAATAGCTGTGCCCGGGCTGATCTTCTTTATCTCCTTGCTCGCCTCAATACCGTTCAGCCTGGGCATCACGATATCCATTACTGCTATATCAGGTTTTAACTCATAGCTTAACCGTATAGCCTCCGCGCCGTCACATGCTTCACCGACCACTTCTATATCCTCCTGCCGGTCGAGTAGGTCTCTCATCGACTCCCGCAGCAAGGCATGGTCATCGGCGATAATGACCCTGGTCTTCTTTTGCTTCATCTAAATATTGGGCATCCTTTGGCGATTTGTGCCATAGCCAATTTTAAAGCATCGTGCGGTACTTGGCAAATATAAAGAGGAGATTGCGACCAGGAGCATCGAGGAAAAGCTGAAGCAGAAGAAGGCCTACCGTGTTAATTCGTTCGCAGCGCTTTTCGGCGTCTTCCGATTCGAAATAGACTCTGTTTCAGGAAGGCTGTGCCGCGGCATGCGAAGATACTGTCGTAGAAGTCCGAAAGCCTGGTTTTTGCCAGTAAAAGGATCAGAATAGAGCTCATCACGATACTGACCAGCACCAGTCCATAGGCCAGGTTTTTAATCAAGTCACCGCCGACGATCCCGTGCTCCAACGGAAGAGAGGCCAGCACCATAGTCGTCAAACCCCTGGGAACCATCACCGCCATAAGCGAGGCATCTTTTGCCGGAATAGATGAGTTGATGGTCAGCTTTGCTGTAACGATACGAATAGCGAATGTCACGATCATCATCACGATTGCCAGGGTCATTAACGACGTGCTGATCAATTGGAGAGAGATTCCCAGATATACGAAGAAGAAGGTTCTCATAAGGAATGCAATTTCACCGAACAAGACCTTCTCTGTTTCAGTAAGACCTGAGTATTTGGCGGTGCTCTGTCCTTTGAAAAATAAGGAATATATGGGCTCAATATTACCTATGGTAACGCCGAAAGCCAGTGCAGCCATGGCGCCATTAAATCCCAGTATTTCGACGACGCCAAAAATCACGAAAACAAAGGCCAGTGTAGTTAACATAGTATTTTTTGCCGCGTGTAAGCGATGTAGCACAATAGCCCAGGCGAGGGCACCGCTTATGCCGAGGAAAATCGATACAACGAAGGACGACTGTATATTTCGCGTAACGGAAAGAACTTGAACTCCCCCTCCCTCACTGGCTTCAATCAGGGCAAGTGTAAGGATAATACTCAGGACACTGGTAACCGTCGCTTCTATTGACAGGGTGGTCTGGCTCTCCTCCTGCATTTTGAGCTGCCTGGTGAGAGGAATTACTATCGCTTCTGCCGTGGTACCAAAAAGGGCTCCCAGGATAAAGCTGGGCAGCAGTCCAAGGTCAGTGAGCCAGAACGTAAGTGCAGAGATGATTGTGGTGGTAGCTGCAAAAGTTAATATCGTCAGCCCCAGCGCGCCACCGAGGGCTGAACGCAATGTGCCAAGCTTCAGGGTTGTACCGCATTCAAACAGTATGATAATTAGAGTGGTGGTAGCAAAAACTGGGCCCACCTGACCGAACTGGGAGGGAGTTACAAAAGCCAAAACAGGCCCCAGGAAGATGCCTATGGCAATCATAAAGAGAACGTCGGGTATTTTTGTCCGGCTGAAAACGCCCGTGAAAAAGTGCGCCAGGAAGACGATAACACCGACTATTCCGACTGCTTCAGCAGCTCCTTGCATCTAGTGCAATCCCCCATGTTTTATATTGATAATGTCCGGATTGAGTTTTATCTATCTACCAGCTATAAATATGCTCGGCAACGATAATATAAGCTCTTCATACAAGTGTAAATCGCTAGATAGTCATTTTGTGCCGTTACTATGGACTACCTAAAGGTACTTCTACGGCTTCCTGGAATCCGGTATAGCC
>DAOUMT010000260.1:0-5102 GCA_034409195.1 Dehalococcoidia bacterium | reverse complement strand
GCGAGCTTGGAAGTAAGGAAAGGCGAGATACTCGCCATTATGGGCCCGAGCGGCTCAGGCAAGTCAACGCTGCTTCATTGTTTGGCAGGTATCTTTAAGCCGGACAGCGGTGAAGTGTGGTACGACGGCCAGCGGCTCGACCAGCTTGACGAGACGAAACGCACGGAGTTGCGGCGTACGGCTTTCGGTTTTGTCTTCCAGTTTGGCCAGCTGGCACCCGAACTCAGCGCAGCAGATAACGTCGCCTTGCCCTTATTGCTCAATAGGGTGGGCCGTAAAGAGGCCTACGAAAAAGCAGTCTCATGGTTGAAACGGTTGGGTCTCGATGGCTTAGAAGGCAGACGCACCGGTGAGTTGTCCGGCGGAGAAGCACAGAGAGTGGCGCTGGCAAGAGCACTGGTGACGCATCCCGGGGTCCTCTTTGCCGATGAGCCCACCGGCTCGCTGGACTCCCTATCGGGTGAGAAGGTCATGGATATGCTGGTGGATGGCGCCCATGAAGAGGGCACGACCGTGGTCCTGGTAACACATGATGCCCGCGTTGCCGCCTACGCCGATCGTGAGGTCATGGTGCGTGACGGCAAAACTTCTACTCAGCCTAAGGCAGAGGTTGCTCAGTAATGGTGCGGCTTGGCCTGTATCTGGCACTTCGCAGCGGCAGAGAAGCGTTAACCCGCTTCATTTTAATAGCGTTGGCGGTGGCCATCGGCGTTGCCATGCTGCTTGTCGTGTTGTCCGACTTTCACGCCTTTCAGACGACCGTCGACAGGCCGTACTGGGAAGGCACGCAGGGTACACCGGTAAGTCAGCAATCAGCGTCCTCGAATGCTGAACTCTGGAACTACAGCGAGGACTTTTTCAAGGGGCAACTCATTGAGCGGCTTGACGTGGCGGCGCTGGGACCGGACGCCCCGGTTGTGCCGGGCATTCCCCGACTGCCGAGTGCCGGAGAGTATTATGCCTCGCCCGCGCTGGCGGCATTGCTAAGTACTGTGCCGAGCGATGAGCTGGGCGACCGGTTCCCTGGTTCGCAGATCGGTATCATAGGCGATCAGGCGCTGTCGGGGCCGGATGAGCTGGCAATAATCATCGGATACACGCCTCAGCAGCTTTCCGCCTTACCTCATACTCAGGTTGACACAATTAACACCTCCCCCAAGTCATACGGCACGACGAACATCTATAGATTCGCGTTGGCTATCGGTGCGCTCGTGGTATTGTTCCCCATTCTGATCCTCATCGGGACAGCCACGCGCCTCGCCGCTACCCGCCGGGAGGAACGGTATGCAGCACTGAGACTGGTCGGGGCCACGCCAGGCCAGGTCAATATCATAGCTTCAGTTGACACTGTCGCCAGCGCCCTGCTTGGCGCCATGTTGGGCATAGGGATATTTGCGCTGGTGCAGCCCACTTTTGCCGATGTAGCAATCACAGGCGCCAGGTTTTTTCCCAAAGACGTCACACCTACGCTCTGGGGGTATATCGCCGTGTTCATCGGAGTTCCGGTGGCGGCGGCCGTCGCCTCAGTCCTGTCGCTGCAGCGGGTGCGAATATCCCCGCTCGGTGTCAGCCGGAAGGTAACACCGACTCCCCCAAAAATGTCGAGCATCATACCTCTCTTAATCGGCATACCTTTGTTCATCGGAGGTATGTTACTTGCCAAGTCTAATAATGCTGGTGATGTGGTCCTCGTTGCTCTCCTCGGGTTTGTCCTCGCCATGGTCGGGCTGATACTGGGCGGTCCCTGGCTCACTATGCAGCTCGGGCGTCTCCTGGCAAGGTTCATAGGAGGGGCTTCATCGCTGCTGGCTGCGCGGCGGCTCACCGATAATCCGCAAGCGGCGTTTAGAGCCGTAAGCGGTCTGGTGCTGGCGGTCCTGCTGGGGACGGGAGCTGCGGTGTTCGTGCCATCATTGGTTTCGGCGCAGCAAACTCCGCATAACGCCCTGAACAATGTGCTGCGTGATCAATTTGTGGGCGATCCTTCGGCTGGTATCGGACTCAACCCGCAGACCAGCTCCCAGCTTATTAGCCAGTGGCAACAGGCCAGCGCCCAGCTTATTAGCAAGTTGCAGGCATATCCCGGCGTCACGGTGCTTCCCATTTACCATAACCCGGCGGAAACGCCTACCCAGGGGGTCGTCCCCGGCGGCCCCCCTCCCCCAGACAGCATCATTAGCTGCGAAAGCCTGGCCCAGTTTCCCGTGCTCGGTCAATGTCCCCCGGGCACTGGGGCCGTGCTAGCTGACACCGGGGACTTGCTGACCAACGATAACCCGCTATGGATAAATAGAGAGTTGCCTATCGTCACCCTGAACAGCCCCACCTTTTCGGGCAATATCTCAGACCTGTACATGGGGGGTGTATTGGTCAGGGCAGACAATCCGGATACGCTGGAGAAAATCCGCACGTTGCTGACGACCTATACAGCGCTATCGGGGTCAAACATGGCACCGGAAACATTCGGTGAAGTTGGTCAACTCAGGGCAACCCTTGTGCTCGAAGCAGAACGGATTGCGTTCTTTGTGGTTGCTCTAACACTAGTCGTAGCGGGCTGCAGTCTTGCAGTGACAGTGGTGGGAAGTTTGGTGGAGCGCAAACGCCCGTTTACGCTGCTGCGCCTGAGCGGAACGCCGACATCCGCCCTAAATAAGGTAGTGCTTCTGGAATCAGTACTACCCTTAGTGGCTGCGGCTCTGGTTGCGGCAGGCATGGGCTATGCCCTAACAGCAGTGGCGATCAAGGCGCTGTCGGCTAGCGCTGGCTTCTCTGTAGCAGTGGCAGCTCCGGGCCTGGCCTACTATCTTACCATGGTCGGCGGCCTGGCCATTTCCCTGATAGTGATCATCTTAACACTGCCGCTTCTCGGCAGCACCACCAAACCCGAAAATGCCCGTTTTGAATAGCCTGGTGTCATTGCTTTGAAAATAGAATACATAGATATTATGTCATTCTGACCCTGAACAGAGTGAAGGGGAAGAATCTCGTTCCATTTAACCTCAAATGTCTTTCCTACGCCCAGCGCGGCGAACACCACGAGATTCTTCGGTCGCTGCGCTCCCTCAGAATGACATATTGAATTTTCATTCTTCATGGTGACGATTTAATCGTCATGATGGATTCTTAAGTAGTGGTTCGGTTTGAAATGAAGGATTGAATTAACAGGCAATAATCAGGGCAATTCCAAAATGGAAAAATACAAGGCGGAGGTTGAAAGACTTATGGAGACATGGAAACCAACCGCCGCTGGGATACTGACTATTATCGCTGGGGTATCTATTATTCTTCTTCGTGGCCTCATGGGCTTGGGGTATGACTGGCCTCTTGGTATAGCTAGCATTGTACTCGGTCTAATAGCAATAGTCGGCGGCATTTTTGCCCTCAGGCGTCGGGTCTGGGGTCTGGCGTTGGCAGGGGCCATCTGTGCTGTCTACCCATTTCATCCATATGGGTCACTTATATGGACTCTTGTCATCGGTATTTTGGCTATTGTGTTTGTGGCGTTGTCCAAGAACGAGTTCTCAAGTTCCCCTGGCAAATCGCCATCCAATCAGTAACCAAGCCACTTTGCTGGCTACAATCGTGCCAGTACGAAGAACTTGGGGCAAATATTTAAACCGAATATTAATTCAAAAGTTCGAGTTCTGTCCATCGCAAAGTACCGCCCACTTAAAACACAGTATTACGCCCGGCTAATTGCTACCCCTATTTGTTGAACAGTACGCATACAGCATCGCCGTCCTGGACTTCGTATTCACGGCTTTCGACATGCAGACGGCCTGCTTTAGCCACGGCTGACTCGCTGCCCAATTCAATCAAGTCCTCGTACCTGATAACCTCCATTCGCACGAATCCCTTCTGCATGTCCGAATGGATTTTCCCGGCAGCTACCGGTGCTTTATCGCCCTTACGGCAAGTCCAGGCGCGCACTTCGTCTTCTCCGGTGGTAAAGAAGGTCACCAACCCGAGCATCCGGTACGCCGCGTGTACGAGCCGCTCCATAGAGGACTCTCCAATTCCCAGCTCTCTCAAAAAATCTTCCCGCTCGCCGGGTTCAAGCTGACTGATATCGGCTTCATCTCTGCCACAGACAACTATCATCTCCGTATGCTCGGCGTCGGCGATGCGCCTCAACGCAGCAACATGCTTGTTATCTGCGTCCTGGGTTGACTTGATGTTGCCCACGTAGAGCACAGGCTTTAAGGAGACGAGGTTGCAGTCACAAACACTGGCCAGTTCCCTGGCATCAAGATTGAGCTTGCGTGCCGGAATGCCCTGCTGAATGCCGGAGAGCACCTTTTCACAATCTTCAGCTTCTCGAATAGCGTCTTTATCTCCGGCCCGCAACTTTTTTGCCAGGCGGTTTATCTTATTTCCCAAAGTCACGCTGTCTGCAGCCATCAATTCCAGGTCAACCGTATCGACATCCCGAACAGGGTCTATCGTCTCATACTCAAAGGGGACGTTGCCATCCTCGAAACAACGTATTACGTGCAGCAGCGCTTCGACATTCTTCACTTGGCCGAGCAAGCGAAAGCCATTTCCGTTAGCTTGAGGACGGACCACAAGGCCAGGGATATCAACTATCTCAAGCGTAGTTGGCACTACCTTACGCGGGTGGTACATCTCTGCCAGCCTCTCGAGACGCCGGTCAGGCACATTAATTACCATCCGGTTCATCTCACTGCCACTATAATTCGATACTCTGGCAGCAGTTATCGCATTAAAAATGACGGTCTTGCCGCAAGAGGCCAAACCTACTAAACCGCAGCTTAAACTCATATTAATTCCTTTCTCCCAAGTTGATGCGTAAGCGCGATGTTATTTGCAGAGAAACAATCGGACAAGCGAGGAGGGCATCAGACAAAAATATTAAATGAGGTTTCCATATCGTAAGCCATTCTAATTATTATATTAAATAGAGTGCTTGGCTACAATAGCGGCCACACCCTCGTATATGCCTGCTTGTGCACCCTTTGCTAAGCTGGTAAAATCATTACCGGAAGGAACTGGGGAGCTAAATAGAGAGAGAATACCGTCTCAAAAATCTTGCCTGTTGATACCCCGGTCCAACGAGCCCCTGTAGCGCAGTAGGATAGAGC
>DAOUMT010000259.1:0-17169 GCA_034409195.1 Dehalococcoidia bacterium | reverse complement strand
GATTGTGGAGCAGGCAAAGCTCCTGCCCCGACCTCAATTCCCCAACTAATAGAAACATCTTTACTAATCGATGGATTAAGCGAGAAACCTGCACTTCAGTGCAGGTTTCTCTATAGTTAAAGTCTAGCTTCAGAAGATGTTGATGCGTTTGACAAGCGTATCGGGCTGGGATTATTATATATCCGCCGTTTGCTTCGCAGAGAGCATGGAAATAGGCCTTTTTTTAAGCCCTGAATAATCCAGGGGTGTACCATGTCCTTTGCAAGCTTCCGGTAGTGCTCAAAGGTCGATAAAATAAGGAGAAAAATTTCAAGGGGGTACTGAATGGTTCCAGATTCACTTAAACAGTACATCGGTAAAGTAGACCCGCCTCATCTCAGGGAAGTAGAGAAGGGTGCCATCAGGCGCTACGCCGATGCGGTGGGTAACGACAGTCCTCTATATTACGACGAAGAATATGCCAGGAAGTCACGCTATGGCTGTATCATTGCTCCGCCAGGGTTCTTCGGCTGGGCCAAGAGTACAATTCCCTCGTCGGAAGGGTTAGTTGGCTTAATAGGAGCCATGATCGAGGCAGGGTATGCTGGCATTCTGGATGGCGGTATGGCCTACGATTTCTATCTGCCGGTACGTGAAGGTGATACTCTGGTCGCCAGCCCGAAGGTTTCGGATATATCGCTAAAAGAAGGCAAGACCAAGATGATGATCATCCGCTTCGAGACAAGCTATTTGAACCAGAACGGCGATCTTGTTGCCAAGGCGTATCAGACCCTGATTGGCCGTCAACTCTAACCTTGAAGGAGAAATGAAATGGCAAAAGAACAGATATATTGGGAAGATGTTGATGCCGGCACCGAAATGCCTCCCTTACCCAAGATAGCAACCTCGCTCATGCTGGTGAAATGGGCAGGCGCCAGCGGTGATTTCAATCCACATCACTATGAAACCGAGTTTGCTATGACTCAGGGCACAGGAGGCGTCATTGTTCATGGCCTGCTGAAGCATGCCTGGCTGATTCAATTCGTCACTGGCTGGATGGGAGAAGAGGGCACTCTGAAGAAATTCTCCTGCCAGTATCGAGGCCTGGATTTTCCGCGCAAGATGAAGACGATGAATGAGCCTGTCGATGGAGAGACCTGGCACTGCAAAGGTAAGGTTGTCAAGAAATACGCGGATGGCGATGATAATTGCGTAGATTTGGAAATCGGGTTAGAGAACGGCAAGGGCCAGGTGACTACCCCTGGTACAGCCACAGTTGCGCTGCCATCCAGAAAGAAAGGACAGTAAGCAATAATGCCAAAAACGAAGGCTAAGTTTCATACCAGAATCTGTGATGTACTCGGGATCGAGTACCCCATACTGCAGGCAGGCATGGGTGGATTTGCGGACCCACCGCTGGTTATCGCAGTTTCGGAGGCTGGCGGACTGGGCACCCTGGGTGCGGCCACTTACACTGCCGATGGTCTTAATGAAGCCATAAAAGATATAAGAAAAGGTACCAGCAAGCCCTTCGCTATCGACATATTGCTGCCGGATTCTCTGGAGGATATGGCAGGGGTGGACAAAGAGAAGCTGAGAGAGTATATCCCCGAAGAGTACAAAACTTACGAGAAGGAATTAAGGAAGAAGTTCGGAGTCCCCCTGGATTACCACACCCAGAGGCAGGTGGATATGTGGACCATGGAGGGGACGAAGAGGATGCTGCAGGTCTGTCTCGATAACAATGTGCCGGTCATCGCTGCTGGTTTAGGCAGGCTGGGGTGGGTGATGCCGGAGTGCAAGAAGCGAGGCATAAAGACAATTGGAATCGGTTCCAACGTTAAAATGGCATTGAAGCATGTTGAAGACAAAGTTGATGTGATAGTGGCTCAGGGATACGAGGCCGGAGGACATACGGGCAATGTCGGCACTCTGGCCGTTGTACCGCAGATAGTTGACGCAGTGAAGCCAATCCCGGTAGCTGCGGCAGGCGGCATCGCCGACGGCAGAGGGCTTGCCGCTGCCCTGGCGCTGGGAGCGGAGGGAGTCTGGTGCGGCTCGATGTTCCTGCTTTCTCCTGAGGCTACCTTTACCGAAGGCCAGAAGGACAGAGTCATTGCTGCCAACGAGCGGGAGGCTGTCATCACCAAGGGGCTGAGCGGCAAGACCATGCGACAGCTACGGACGGAAATCACCAGAACCTGGGATCAGGGGCCGCTGCCTCCTCTGGGTTGGCCGCTGCACCTCATTCTGATGGAAGACATCATAGATTACTGCTATGATAACAAGGAGCAGAAGAAATACGACGAGATGCTGGTAACCCCGTGCAGCCAGGCGACCAGGCTGCTGAATAGACGGAGGACTACCAAGCAAATCATTGACGACATGGTTAAGGAAGCAACCCAGATTATAGAGCGAGATATTCCGAAAAGGTTAACATTGGCGTAACAACCCCGAGGATTGCAGTTTCTCTATTGTGGGAATCCGGTAAGAGAATATAATTGAGGGCTGGCAGATACAGGTGCCTCGATAGTAAGGTCATGTATCTATTGAAGGGGAGTGAATCTGTATCGCCACGGTAGTCCGCAGTGTGAAGAAAGGAGTCTTAGACTTAATTAGCATAGAGGAGGATACCGTGTACGATTACGAGTATAACGTAAGAGAGGCAAATGTACTAACACTGGTTATGCAAACCAGGGATGTGATAAGTCAGCTATCTGAAAAACAGCTTGGCAGAGTATCGCTCACCCCGGAGAAATTTCATACTCTGCTTCTTTGCCTGAATTCCAGGGAACCTGTCACAGTTGCTGAGCTAAGCAGGATGCTGTTCCGCAAACCCCACACTGTCTCCGGTCTGCTTAGCCGAATGGAAACAGAGGGTTTGGTTAAGAGGGACAAACCGGATGCACCGGAGAATCAAGGGCCTATGCGTGTAATTGTAACCGATAAGGGTATGACAGTGTTCAAACAAGGCATGCAGATTATGATGACTTCAATAAACAGGTTCATGGAGGGAGTTACGCAAGAGGAGCTTGAGCAACTGGAAAAAGGTTTGCGCTCATTGCGCAATTCAATACTTCGTGAAATGAATATAGAGTTCCGCAAAATGAACCTGCCACTTCGTTAGACACTTGGAAGCCCCCGGAGAGATTATTGTCGTGGGTAGCTTGGACTTTAGCCTGTACCAGAGATTATAACGCATATGAAAGAAGTCGCTGAGAAGATTTTTAGGTTGGAAATCCCCATCCCAATCATGAACAGCGTCTTCGGGGTATACCTCATTAAAGAGTCAAACGGGATTCTAATAGAGCCCGGGCCATCTATCGCCGTCCCTTATATTCAGAAAGGCATGAAAGCATTGGGAATGCGCGATTTAGCCTACATCATCCCCACCCATATGCATGTAGACCATGCCGGAAGCATAGGAGCGCTTGCCCATCTTTTCCCACGAGCGAAAGTGCTGGTTCACCCGCAAGGGGCAAAACACGCACTCGATCCTTCTCGCCTTATCGAGAGCACCAGAATAGTCTGGGGAGTTGATTTTGAGGCTGACTTAGGCCCTATAGTTCCTGTACCCAAAGCCCAGATAAGAGTCCCGGAAAACAATGAGGTAATCTCGGTGAATGGTCGAGAGCTTCAGATATTATATGCACCGGGTCACGCGCCTCACCAGATGGTCATCTTCGACCGGAGCGTAAAAGGCATTTTCTGTGGCGATGCACTCGGGTTGCTGGCGAAAAGCGCGAATCCATTTCCGCTGCCTAACACGGCACCTCCGGGCTTTGACCAGGAACTCTACCTTCAGACTATGCAGAAGCTGAGAGACTTGAAGCCCCGTGTACTCTTCTATTCACATGGGGGCGTGGTGGAGGAGCCGGACGGACTGATTTCAATGGCAGCAGATAATACGCTCACCTTTGGCAGCATGGTTCTCCGGGCTTTGAAAGAGGGGAAAGCCCTGGAAGAAATTATTCAAATAATGAGGGATTATATTGAAGGCCATTTCGGGGTACAGGTGCTCGAGTCTGACCTAACAATGTTTGTGAGCGGATACATCTTCTATTTCAAGAAGAAGGGCATGACATGAAGTGGAGAGGGGAACTGTAAAAACTGGAAGGAGGCAAATGAAAGAGAAGCAGACTACGAGAAAATCTCAACCACAGCTTCCGGAATTAAGACAGGCGCTGACAAAGATAGAGAAGCTAAACGTAGAAAAAGCGGCAAAAGAAATAGCCAGGGAGCCGTCACTCAGAGGAAGAATTTTTGAAGCTGCAGCGATATTGAGAGAGCTCTCCCACTAATCAGGCAGCTATCTGGGCAATCAGATATGGAGTGTCTACTGTCGGTATATTAGACTTTTTTTCTACTAATCTCTTATTTATAGCTTCATGTCCTGTTCTTCAAGGTTACTGCAGCCTCAGGGCAGATAGCAACACAGGCCCCGCAGCCTATGCAGTCGTCAACCTTTACTTTAGCGATTCCATCGTCTAAATAGGTAGCCAGACAGAAGTGTTGAGTGCAGTGCCCGCATCCTGTGCATTTGGCTGCATCAATAGAGGCGAATATCTTGCCAGCCTGGAAATCGATTTTATTGACCGGTATCACATATTCCAACCCCGAACCTATGAAGTCTTCTACTGAGCGATAACCCTGCTGCTCCATGTAATTGGTCAGAAATCTGACGCTTCTCCTCAGCAGGCTCCTGCCTTCAAACATAATACCGGTGGCAGTTTGGGTTACTCTGGCTCCCAGCATCATAGCCTCGACCATATGCTCGGGCGTTACCAGCCCTCCGCAGGCCACAAGTTCAATGCCAGGCACGAACTTTGCAATTGCTGTAACCTGTTTGTAGCTTATCATCCTGAGCCAGTTCCCGCTTCCGGCAACAAAGGGGTTGCCATTCATAAACGGCCATTTAGGTTTGCCGCCGTGATAAATGTCAGGAGGAGCAATAGTTGTAGCGGCATGGCAACAATTCATAAATCTAGCGCCGGCGTCTTTAATTCGTCTTGCTAGCTCCACGATTCTGGGGAAACCGGTCTCGGCACTGACTTTGACCCCGACAGGGATGCCGACCGCGCGGACTACCTCCCTGGTTATCCTCTCTACCAGCTCCGGCCTGTCCCCTATGAGTGACCCGCCGATGTACAAGGGGAACTCTTCTCCGGAATAGCTATCCTCGGCTCCTTCCAGTGCCGCTGCTGCCCCGCAGCCGACATTTATTTCTATCAGGTCCGCCCCTGCTGTTTCACAGGCCTTTGCTGTAGAAACATATGTCTCAGGAAATGCCCCCAGCCCAACCACGTTGGCTATAAGCGGCACATCTCGAAGCTTCTCTTGCTTCAATATCTCTATTATTCTGGCCGTCTGCCATTGGAACTGCTTTGATGAGCCCTTGGGTGAAAAGGCAAGCGAAGTTGCCAGTAACCAACCCTCCAATCCAAAGCCCGGGGTCTCTATCCTCATGTGCCTGCCGCCGGGCAGCCCGCGGGTATAATTAAAGGGCTTAGCTTTCTTCAAAAGCTCCGCCAGAATATCATCAGGTATATGGGTAGTGCCGGGCAAGCAAATAAAACCGGCTCCGGCCTGGACATGCTTTAACAACACATCCGCGTGCATTTCCGGAGTTAGCCGTCTCAAATCAATGAAAGGTTGCCCCACCGAACCGACACCAATCGGAGCCCGCATTTTTACACCGGCGAGTGTGGTTTCCAGTCCTGTTAGCTCGTCTTTAGACATTACTCTTTCCCTTATATCCTGAAATAGCTTTACAACTTGCATTATACTGGAGAAACGGAGTGTTTAACAAGGAAAAACTGTGGCTTTGCTCAGGAGTTGCCCTACTCGTTGAGGATATGGATTGGCAATTGCATTAAAGTACAGGTGTCTCTTCGGATATCACGAGAAGCAGGTCGCTGTCTTGGAGAGGAAGGTTTGCAGATGGATTAATCAGGCTCTCTCCATTTCGCTCGACGCCAATTACGGTGATTCCATGTAATTTCTTCATGTCTGGCATAGTATCAACAAACGGACGCCCTACATATTGCTTGGGGATGGCTATTCGATAAATCTCGTTCCCTTCTTGAGACACCAGTTCTTTTATTATCCTGTTGACTGATGGATTCTGGAGAGACATAGCCAGCAGACGGCTTGCTATGACCGAGGCATTGATTACTATATTGCAGCCTGCACGCGTGAGATGTTCCTCGTTATTGGCGTCATTAAGTTCAGCACAGCTAACGATTGAGGGGTTCGCTTTTTCAATAGCTAAAACTGTAAGCACTGTCTTTTGATCGGCAATCGGGGTGTTATCGTCGGCAAGAACTATAGCAAAATCTGCCTGGGCGATGTTTGCCCGATTCAAAACACTGAGTTCAGATGCGTTGCCACGGACGAAAGACACTTTGGCATCGTCGATCGGTTTTGAGTCAATCTTATCGTCAACAATGGTAATCGAATGATCGCGTAGTTCGCTTTCTCGTAGTTGATTGATAATATCAATAGCTTTCTTGTTCCAGCCGCAGATTACTATATGCCCCTTTGACTTAACCTGTCCCATCCCTTTGACTCCTTTCGTCCATCTATTATACAGCGAGGCACCGATAGAACCGACTGCTGAGACCATCAGTATCGGGCCCCCGATCATGCAAATGCCGCCGATTATCTTCCCTGCCACAGTTATTGGTACGATGTCACCATAGCCAACCGTGGTCATCGTGACTATAGTCCACCATAGGCTGTCCCCAAGGTTGCGGAAACCGCTGTTGACCGAATTTTCCGTTAGGTAGCCTCCTACTGTACCAAGAAGTACGACCAAAACCGTAGCAAACAACAAAATAACAGCCTGTCTTCCTGTGAATCTGGTCACAAACTTCCTAACAGCTATTACGATGACCACGGCACAACCTCCACAATAACCCCTGCCTTTTGGGCAGCGCCGAATTTATGGAATAACCTGCGATATCAGATTTTTACCTATCTCTATTGCTTAAAGATAATAATAGTTTTAGACTTACCTGGCAATTCGCTCTCGTTTTAATAGTCTCACATACGCCCTTTCTGAGCGGGTCTCGTATTCAGGCACTTGAGATATTACAGCGATATGTATACTATTACCGCTGGAAGTCTGTCAACCTCTTGTGTGATTAAGTTCTTGTCCGCCGGATGCCTAATGGACGGATTAGGAGGGAGCAATGCGAGCGGAGGATAGCAGGATTAAAATACGGCGCATGGTCGATGAAGATATACCGACCGTAATGGTAATAGATAGGTCGTTATCTGGCCCGCAGCGAGCTATTTCATGGCAGGTTGAAGCTGATGTGGAAGCAGAAGTCTATCATCCGGCTCTGAGTTTCATAGCGGAGCTGGATGGAGTGGCAGTGGGCTTCCTTCTGGGAGACATCCGGGGAGTAAAATATGGAAAAGATATGAAAGGGTGGATAGACATGGTGGGGGTATACCCCAACTATCAAAATTTAGGTGTGGGTCGAAAGCTGGTACAGGCCTTTTGTGAGGTTTGTGAGCGAGATAGGGTTGACGTTCAAGTATTTCTGAGAGAAGATGACGAGCGCCTGAAGAAGTTCTTCAGTACGCTGGGCTTTGGCAGAGGGAATATGGTCAACTTTGTGAAACAGTATCGAATCGAGTGATTAAATAATGTTGGTCCTGAATTGGACCAAAACTTTTGTAATGTGACTATTTACCGTGCCAAATTGACCTTTAGAGTAATTGTGGTTCTCCAAACTTAAAAGCACAATAATAGAAATACCATTTTGGCTGGATAAGCTCGCCCAAGCTACCCATAGTGAAGCGCGAATGGTAAGGAGCCTATTCTTAAAAGTAATGGGAGGAGTCAGATGATATTCGGCATTCTTCTTCCCTTCGCCGCGCTCGTGGTCGTAGGCGGGCTTCTGGCTTTAATTTTGATCAGGCACGAAATCGGAGAGGTCAAGGGTCTCTGGCCAACAACCAGTTCGAAGAACCCTCCTAAGGTGTTAGATGAGAAACCATCGCCACAAGAACCCAAGCCGCAATACAAACCACACCAGCAGAGTACGCAGGAGGAACACACGCCGGCGAACATAAACGAGGGGCATCAGGAGATGGCCCATCCGTGGAGATGGTGAAAAAGATAAATGTGTTGCCGGTATCCAGACGCCCCGTGAATCGCTGCATTCAGAGAGCCGCAATCCCGAATAAGGAGGAGACATGCGAAAATTAGCTATTGTGTTAATCCTTTTGCTCGTGGTGCTCATGCTCGGCACAGCTGCCTGTGCCGGGAAAGGAGCAACTCCTACACCATCACCTGCACCGGTGTTAACATATACCCCGATACCCACATCGTCACCTGCATCGACCACCGCGCTTTTCCTTAAAGTGACAAGCCCTCAGAACCAGACCACTGTTAGCACTGCAAGCATTACTGTCAGCGGCAGCACCATCCCGGGTGCAGTGGTGAGCGTATCGGTAGATAGTAGCGTGGTGATAGCCGACGTGGACCAGAACGGCAACTTCCAGACAGTAGTGACGCTTGACGAGGGGCCAAACTACATCGAGGTTGACGCCAGCGATCCTCTGGGCGATCAAATATCCACCAACTTGTCAGTTGTCTACGCTCCTTGAAAACGATAGGATTTGACAAACAACCAAAAAATGGGAGGATTTGGTAATTTACCAAGTGGCAGGTTTTTCGTTATATATAATTAGGATAAGAAAAATCGGGAAAGGAGGTGAAGAGAAGTGAAAGGTCTGAGAGGAATTTTTATTGTTGTATTGGCCGCAGCCTTAGTGCTAGGCAGCATTGGTACTGTTTTCGCTAAAGGGCCGCCTTCCACCCCACCCGGCAAAGAAGACGCCGGGTCACATGCGAAGCAGGGCTTCTTCGGTAATGTTACCGCAGTGAATGACGGAAATGTGAGTATCGCTACACAACAGGGGAATGTGACTGTAACTCTGAGCGATAATGCCAAATACAAGATTGTTAGAGTCATGAACAAATGGGGCGATCTCACCGAGTTTGAAAGCAATCTGGGAAATCTTTCAGCGCTTGTAGGTGACAGAGTGGTTTTCCTGGCCGGTAACGTCACGGGGACGCTGGACGTTCTGAGATTTATGGTTCTCCCCATGCCGGGCACGCAGCCACTGTTTGCTCACCAGACAGGCCTGGTCTATGAGTTCAATGCGCCGAGTGGAAACAGTACCGGTAACATCACTATTGTAGACGTACACGGCGTACACCACACATTTATCGTTGGCAACGACACCATTTATCGCCCTATGGGGATTGGAGCTGGCAACATAACGGGTAACGTAACACTTACGAATGCGAGTTTTGTAACTTTGGTTACCACTGGCAACCCTGACGTACAAGCTCCGCCTCTGGCCAAGGCGATAGTGCTGCATGCCAACGGACCCGAAGATTGGCCGAAATCAGAACCTTAAGGCAAGTCTAGCCTGTAAGAAAGCACAGGAGCAGCCCCGCATTGCGGGGCTGCTCCTCGTTTGTGGCTTTCCTTTTGCTCCCCGCGGTTATTAAACAAGCATACAAAGTGTGGTATATTGTTGAGCGAGAAGAAAGTCAGTTCTAATGCAACACCTTCTCCGTATACCACACACCTCGCTGGCATTTCGACTCGCCCTGGTGAGCTTTCTGTTCAATATTTCCATAGAGACCTCCAACGTTTTCCTGCCGCTCCGCGCCCGCAGCCTGGGAGCGTCCGACTTGGAAGTAGGCCTCATTGCGGCATCGTACGGAATGGCCTATTTCGTGTCCTCTTTTCTGTTCGGTAGACAGTCGGACATGCGCGGCAGAATGGCATTCATACGCTACGGGGTAGCCATATCGGCCCTGGCATATCTGCTCCAGATTTTTGCGCCTACAACTCTTACGCTACTAGCGGCCAGGGGCGTTATAGGCTTCAGCCTCGGCGTATCTTCAGCCGCTCTCGTTGCCTATGTCTACGAGGCCGGAGCAGCGGTGGGCAGCTTCGCCTCCTACGGTTCACTGGGCTGGTTTTTCGGAGCTTTGCTGGCTGCGGCGACTAGAAACATCGAGGGGCTGTTCGCTGCCAGCGCCATAGCCTCGGCTATCGCCTTCCTGATATCGCTGACGCTTCGCGAGCAGGCGGTCAGCCGCATCAAAGTGACTGTTATCCCCATGGGTGTGATATGGACAAACCGTAAAATATACGTGCCTTTCCTGCTCAGGCATATCGGGGCTACCGCCATATGGTCTATCTTCGCGTTGTACCTGTCCGGTATCGGTGCCAGCACGTTCTGGATAGCCATCATGGATGTCTTAAATATGGGCGGCCAGTTCGTAGCCATGCGGTTCCTCCAGCGGTTCAATCCAGTTCGAATTTTCACAGTTGGGCTGGTCAGCTCCGTACTGGTTTTTGCCGTCTATGGGATAGCTACTCATTACCTGCAGTTAATTCCAGTGCAGATAGTCCTGGCTGTAGCCTGGTCGGGACTCTTCGTAGGTGCGCTGAACTACCTGCTGGCTAAGAATGTGGAGCGAGGCACAGCCGTGGGCCTCCTCTACTCGACGATGTCCTTGGCCGGCGGCATCGGGCCATTCTTGGGGGGCGCGATCTCGGAGGTATGGGGCTTCCCCACGCTTATGTTCGCCTCTTCCGGCATAAGCTTTATCGGCCTGCTGGCCTCGCGAGGGCTGGGCTCCAAAACAGGAAAAGGGAGTGTAAAGAAGGAATAATCACAGGCCGGTCACTGCCAGGGGTGCCGAGTGGCTTGACCAGTCTAGCTGGCCTTCTGTGAAGCATAGGATGTAGTTGCCCAATTTATTGGGCAAGTTCCCAATCGCCTGAGTGCACAGGTCGTTGGTTAATCTATTCGAGAACTCATGCTAGGGCAGCAAGATTGAAACACCATTTTGGACTATAGAGGAATTAGTGACTTTATCTACTCTTAAAACAGTATCTTAAACTTATAATGGATGATCTGCTTTGTGAGAAGTGAAACTTACTCACCCTACAAAATAATTATTCCAACTGGCAACAAGATTATTGAAAGTACAGCCAGTATGCCTACCACAAAAGCTACCAACGAGAATTCAACAAATGGAACGCTCACTGTCGCGATTGTGAATCCAGTTACTAACGTACCAGCCGAAAATATTAATGCTAGGATTGTGCTAACTAAATGATAGTCGTTACTACTGACTGTTGGGAGTATGTTATCCTTCAACCTGTTTCTAATAGATTCCAACTGTAACATCAACTCCAACATAATTCCCTCCTCTCGCTTTCTTGTTTGCATCCTACCAATTTCATATGAAGAAGTCATTAAAAACTAAGAAGAAAAGTGAAAAAGTTATTACATTTCAAAATGATACACTACCTCATTTTCAGTGACCTGGCACACCGACGCTTGTTGCTGTATAATATACGGCACTACATTTTTTGATGTTGAAAGGATACTAAGGTGGTCAGAGCTAAGAGGGAAATGTTGAAAGCTGCCATAGTCGGCGCAACAGGCATAGTGGGGCAGCAGTTCATCGTAGCTTTACATAATCATCCGTGGATAAAAGCGACAACACTCGCCGCCTCGGAGAGGTCGGCTGGCCGCAGCTATAAAGAGGCACTTACTGACCCCAAGACCGGAGCTTTCAGGTGGTACTGCGACGAACCACCGGACCCCGCCGTTATGAACATACCGGTGCAGAATGCGAACGAGATGGATGTTTCCAATGTCGATATCATATTCTCCGCTATCGAGTCCGAACAGGCTCAAGTACTGGAGCCCAAGTTCGCTGCCACCAAACCGGTGATCAGCACGGCTTCGGCCTTCCGCTATGAGAAGGACGTGCCCATATTGGTCCCTGGTATAAACTCGGACCATGCTGCTCTGCTGAAGCAGCAGCAGAAGGCACGGGGCTGGAAGGGCTTCGTTACGCCCGATCCTAACTGTACCACCATCGGCCTGGCGATAACGCTCAAGCCCATATACGAAGCCTTCGGCATTCGCGCGGTGCTCATGACCTCGATGCAGTCGCTGTCAGGGGCAGGGCGCAGCCCGGGCGTGATAGGACTGGACATCCTTGACAATGTAATTCCGTACATTGCAGGCGAGGAGGAGAAGGTGCAGAAGGAGACCCAGAAGATACTGGGCACTCTCTCCGGCAACACCATTCAGCCTGCCAGGTTCGCCGTTAGCTGCACCTGCACCCGTGTCAATGTCAGGGAAGGGCATACGGAGTCGGTCTTCGTGTCCACAGAGAAAAAGTGCGAGCCTGAGGACGTTGCCCGCGCCATGAGTGAGTACGATGGCTTTAAAGGCCTGTCGCTTCCCTCAGCGCCCAAGAAGTTGATAGTGGTACATCCCGACCCGTTCAGGCCGCAGCCGCGGCTGGATCGCGACACGGACAATGGCATGGCTACGGTGGTGGGCAGGATACGGAAAGACCCAGCGCTGGAGAACGGGATAAAGTACATGCTGGTATCGCACAATACCAAAATGGGTGCAGCCCAGGGGGCTGTCCTGGAGGCTGAGCTTCTAATTGAGGGCGGCTACATCTCGTAGGTTGGAATTGCAGGACAAACGAAAAAGGGGCGTCCTTCCCAGGGAAGAACGCCCCTTCACTTATCTTCGAACTACTCTCCTACCCGCTGTTCTCCTCGTTGAAGGCATCCAAGAAAACCTGGGGAACGGCCTGGGTCTGCTTGCTGATGAACTCCTGACAGGCGTCGATGAACTTGACGAATATCTCGAAGTTGCCAAAGGCAGCTATGCCTTCGGCCTGGCCCTGCAAGACCACATGGATGTGGTCGCTTCCGCACTGATAGATATCAACCTGTAAGTCCATTTGCGACCTCTCCGACCGTCTGTTTTCCACTGCCTTCAATTAAACACTAGCACAAGCTTTGCCTTTACACCATAGTTCTTATGGTCATATTTAAATAGTACTAATAGGAGGGAAATTTATGATTCGTGTATGCGCCTAAGCTGGTAGAATCGATCCAACTGGAATAAGATTACTTGCCCGCTACTTCAAGCACTTCCAGTGGTCTTTGAGATAACCTTTGATTTCGCCAATGACGTGTTTGGTCTCTGCCAGCGAAGGGTCTCCCTCGTATCTCGGGGCGACTCCTGCAGGATCGGATATCTTCACCTCTATGCCTGCCAGGCCGTAAATCAGAGCCAGCCATGAGTAGGGCAGCACCGTTTTATTGTAGCCGGACGCAATAAGGTCAATGTTCTTGCCTTCGCAGACCTGGGACATCTCTCTGGCCTTAGCCCCTATCATCCTGAAGCCCTCCACAGATAGCCCCAAACTGGTTAACCCGTCGCTGAAGTGGGGGTCAGAGCCGCCGTTCCTGATGATTATCTGGGGCTTGAATTCCTGCGCTATAGGCTGGACCAGCTCTTCAAAGGCCAGTTTGTACGAATCGTATCCGGCGTAGGGAGGCATGGGGATATTGACTGTGTACCCTTTCCCCTCGCCGGAGCCGATTTCATAGGCGAAGCCTGTGCCGGGATACAGCGTCCTCGGGTCCTGGTGCAGGTCTATTTGCAGTACCTTCGGTTCATTGTAGAAATACTCCGCGGTCCCGTTGCCGGCATGGGCATCGGTGTCCAGTATCAGTACCCTCTCTAACTTGTATTGCTCCAGCAAATACCTGGCGCAAAAGGCTACATCGTTATACAGGCAGAACCCTTCTCCGTAGTCGGGTTTGGCATGGTGCAGCCCGCCGCCGAGGCAGATCGCCTTCTTGAATTTGCCTTCCTGGACCAGGTCGCAGGCCTTCTTGGCCTGTCCGATTACCAGTCTGGCGGCCTCTTCTAGCTTCCCTGGCTTGCCGCCGGGGATATTATCTCCACTGTGGAATCTGTAGATAGAGCCGGAGTAGCTCAAGCCCAGGTGGGCCGCCCTGTAATACTCTCTGGTGGCTTCGATGTACTCCTTCTGGCAGATAAGGAGCAAATCATCGTCGCTCGCCTGGTTCGCTTTGATTATGCGGTAGTTATCGTTCTGCGGCAGGTGCTCCCGTAGGAATTGATAAAACTCGGGGTAGCGGTCACCTCGAAACGGGTGGCCCGGCCCGAAGTCGTATTCCTTTAACTCGTCTCTATAAAGGATTGCGATAGGCATCGTCTTCCTCCATGCGCAAGCTTTGCACAAGCTTATAGAGTACATGTCACTATGTCATTGCGAGGAGACCCGATCATCGAGACACGGAGCAATCTCCGGGTTCCCGTAGGTATGAAGGAGACGGTGAGATTGCCACGCCCGCCCCTGGCGGGCTCGCAATGACATGAATAAAGCCTGTTGACAAAGTGTAGCAGGCCATGACAGAATTGCAATACACTACTTTACCTTGATCAGGAGGGATGCGCAATGGGATCCTGGCAGATCGTTTCTAATGACCAGCAGGAGATGCTGATCCGTCTTGCGATAGCTGCATTCTTGGGAGCGGTAATAGGTTACGAGAGGGCACGCGCCAAGAAGGCTGCCGGCATACGTACCCATCTCCTCATTAGTACAGGAGCTGCCCTGTTTACCATTGTCTCTGTCTGGGGTTTCACAGGAAACGCTGACCCATCGAGGATAGCTGCAGGCGTGGTGGCAGGGATAGGCTTCTTGGGTGCGGGTACAATTCTTCGCCATGAGAGGGGTGTTGAGGGACTAACCACGGCAGCCGGCATTTGGGCGGTAGCTGCAGTAGGTGTGGCGATAGGAGCCGGTCTTTATGCTGTGGGGGCAGTGGCTGCCGCTATAGTGCCTCTAGCGTTGCGTTTTCTGCCCCACCATCATCCCGACACCGATTAGCAGACCAATAAAAGTGGACCGTATATGAAAGAATGTAAAGTCGAGCAGAACAAAGCGAAGTGCAACTGTACTTACGATCCCTGCGCCAGGAAGGGCATTTGTTGCGAGTGCATCAGATACCATAGACAGTCAGGCGAGCTGCCGGCATGTTACTTCCCCAAAGATGTGGAGAGGACCTACGACCGTTCCATCGAGAGGTTCATCCAGACATATAAGAGATAGAACTCTAAATGCTGGTTTCTACGTTCTAAGCAATGCCGAAGGTTACGATTGGGTAGGGGCACAGCGCGCTGTGCCCCTACATCATTATTACACCTGTACCTTTGGCGATACGTGGCTGCGTACCAGTAATGCCACTAAAGCTCCGGCGATGCATATGTACACAGATATTATCATGGCCGTGTTGAGGCTGCTGGCGAATTCCTGTTTGAACAGGGCTGTTAACTGGGTTCCCAGAGGCCCCGGCATGTTCGGAATGCCGGTTAAGCCCAGACGGCCCGACGAGACCTCGCTCAATATCTGCTCGCGAAGTGCCGGAGGGATCTGCGGTATAGGGGTAAGCGCTCCACGGAGATGTGAAACAAACTGGCTTTGCAGAATGGCCCCGATAACCGAGATTCCCAGTACAGAACCTACCTGGCGCATAGTCGCCAGTATACCTGCCGCCTGTCCGGAGCGCTCTATAGGAGCGCTTGCCATCACCGCAGAGGTCGTGGGCGCCATCACCAGTCCCATTCCCAGACCGCACACTGCCAAAGGTGCCATTAGATGCTGCCATGCCTCCGTCGGGGTTAGGTGGGACATCAAATAGATCCCCAGAGCAGCGAAAGCCATACCAAAGAACAGCAGCCAGCGGCTGCCTATCGTGTCTGAAAGTCTGCCTGATATAGGGGCAACAATCATCGTCATTACGGCCAAAGGAAGGAGTACCAGGCCTGTTTTAATAGCGCTGTAATCGAGTGTAAGTTGCATAAAGAGCACGAGAAGGAAAAGAATGCTCAACAGCCCGAACATCAAAATCAGCCCCACGCTGTTACCTGCGGTGAAGGTTCGGTTGCGGAAAAGGTCCAGACGAATAAGAGGGGCAGAGCGCAGGCGCGCTATGATTAGAAATGCGACAAATGCTACAAAACTTGAGATGAAGAGGCCTACGATTAGACCGGAGCCCCAACCATATTTCTGTCCCTCCACCAGGGCAAAGGTGAGACAGAAAAGGGCAGCGGAGATGGCTAAGACACCGGGAATATCGATGCGGCGCTCTGCCCCAGGGTCGGTAGACTCCCTGATTATGATTATTGCTGCTATGAAAGCGAGGACGCCCACAGGCAGGTTAATCAAGAAAATCCAGCGCCAGGAATAGGCATCTACCAGTGCTCCCCCGATTATCGGCCCCAGTGCGCTGGCAACACCGGCTACGGCTCCCCAAATTCCCAGAGCCATGCCTCTTTTGTCTCCGAAAGCCACATTGAGAATTGAGAGTGTGGCCGGCATCATGGCTGCCCCTCCTACAGCCTGGAAAACCCGTGCTACTATGAGCGTGGTGATGTTCGGAGCCAGGCCGCATGCAAGGGATGACACGGTGAAAAGGCCGAGACCGAAGAGGAACAGAAGTTTGCGGCCATAAACGTCTCCCAACTTGCCCAGAGTTATCAGCAGGACAGCGAAGGCAAGGATATAAGCGTTGAGAACCCATTCCACAGTTGATATACCGATGTTGAAACCGTTCATTATGTCGGGCAGAGCGATGTTCACTATTGTGAGGTCGAGCATCATCATGAACAGGGGCACGCATGTGATGAGGAGGACCCACCACCTTCTTCTGCCGTGTTCTATCAGGTAAGTAGCAGCCGTACTGGCCATGTTTCATCCTTTCTCATTACCGCCAGCCTGAACAAGCTGAGGACTCTAGGCCGACACAACAGGTCCTTGCCTTGGTCGATTGATCCAGGTCCTTATTCCACCTTGATGAACTGCGCCTTGTTAGCGCCGCACACAGGGCACTTATCCGGGGCGCTGCCTTCAACGGTGACTCCGCATATCTTACAGACATAGTAGTCTGTATCCCTGGGCTTGCCACCGCCCTTGATGGCATCCAGCGCCGCTTTATAAAGCCCTTCATGCATTATCTCCACCTTGCGAGCATAGTCGAAGGTGCGCACCGCCTTGGGCTTTTGCTCCTGGTTCGCCTGCTCGATGAACTCCGGGTACATCTTCACATGTTCCATGTTCTCGCCCGCCACGGCCGCCTGCAGGTTCTCCACAGTGGACTTAATCCCTTCCATTACTTCGAGATGGTTGCGGGCATGAAATGTCTCCGCCATCGACGCAGCGCGGAACAGCCTGGCAGCCTGAGGCTGCCCATCCTGCTCTGCCTTGCGCGCAAAAGCCAGGTATCTGGTGCT
>DAOUMT010000258.1:0-11084 GCA_034409195.1 Dehalococcoidia bacterium | reverse complement strand
GCCTAGTCCTGACTGGCCGTAATCGAGTCCCCAGTGACACACTGTATAAAGCATGAGTGTCCTTACGTGGTCGTTCTCAAACCGTTCTTTAATTACATCGTTCGGCGTTTTTTCTGCGAAGTCGGTTAGCTTTTTACCCAGCGGCGACTGATCCATTCTGGCTGCTGCCAGAGGAGCGGGCTCTGGCTTTACATAGGTCTGGGGGCCAACGATTTCTTTCATCAGTTCGTTGCATTCGCGGTACATCTCGCGATAGGCATTAGCGTCCTTTTTAGAGAACTTGGCTATTGAGGCACAGGTCTTCTCCACATCTGTGTAAACGCAGATGCATTTCCCGTCCGGCAGCGGCATAGCCCATTGAAGCTCAGGTAGTACGTGCCTGACTCCGTATTCCTGTTCCAATTTGAAATCGGGATAGATTGGAGCATAGTCTACCATCATATGGAATATGGCATGTGTGTTATGGAAGAAGTCAGGGAGAGTTATCTGCTCTGTGGCAAGTCCTCCTCCTGCTTCATATCTCTTCTCCAGCAAGAGGACTTTTTGCCCCGCTTTACTTAGGTAGGCTCCGATAGCCAGTCCATTGGGCCCGCTACCTATGATGATTACATCGTATTGCCCAGACATTTTCATCTCCTTTCCCAACAACTTAATTGTCTATTTGTTAGCTAGTTAATGAACCGTGGTTGATAAGGCATATCACTTTGGAGTTTTAAACGATTCCCGCGCTTTCTTAACTGCCCACCGTGTTGCCTCGACCAAGGAATCGGGGTCTTCTTTCCCTTTCTCCTCCCAGGGCTTGCCCAATCCCAAATCTGTTGCCATGATTTTGTAGCAGTTGTAGGCGCCATCTGCACTGGCATTGGAGCCTAAATGCCAGCATCCGCCTGTACAATAGAGGTTTTGAATCGGAGTTCTGTGATTTGCCAACTCAGGGGTGGGTCTATTAGCTCCACGCTGGGACATGGTCTGGTCTATACCTGAGAAGTTGCCGTGCGGTGCCAGGTTTTTCATGCGCAGATTGTCCCAGGGGCTATTTGTATCAACGCCGATGATGTTGTCATAGTTTATGTTGGTGGCATACTCGCCCCAAACCTTAATTAGGTCCTCGGCGAACTTTGTCTTGAGTTTCAACCATTCTCTCTCGGGCAGGTCGGAGGCACGAGGCCCCTGCATCTCGCACTGGGCTATATGCTTCCCCGGCGGTGCATAGGAGGGATCTGCCAGGCTATGACACCAGAAAACCGGGTTATACTCATGAAGAGGTGGCAACATGCCCATATTGGCATAGTAGCACTCTCTGGCGATGTGTTCGAGGTCGGCGCTCTCCGCCAATCCGAGCCATTCAGTCTTATTTATGTCTGGGTTGAACGCAGCAGCCTTGTACTTAGGGGCCTCATTAAGAGCAAAGCTGTACCACATCAGATTGCCGATGTTACTCGTTGACAGATTGTCAACTCTGCGGGCTATCGTTTCGCCGATTATATCCCTGCCTATCAATTCAAAACATAGCTGTGCTGGGCTCAGTCCTGCGCTCACTACGACCTTCCTGGCACCTATAACAGTGTCATCGGTGAGGCGTATGCCTTTAGCCACGCCGTTTTCTATAATGGCTTTAGCTACCTCGGCATGCGTGAAGAACTTGACGCCGTTCTGCACCAGAATCTGATGGCAAGCATGCGCTATCTGATGTGTTCCTCCTCTAGCATAACCTATAGTTGCCAGAGTCCCTGACAGTCCCAGAGTTTCAGCTCCCTGTGAGACATCGTTAACGTTTCGTGCTCCCGAAACAACAAATCGAGCGACACAGTATTGCAGTTCTTTGCTTTCAAAGAATTCCTGCACAGCCCGTTTGGGGGCAGCAGCCAAGACCAGAGAATCAGGGTTGAAGCCAGCTTCTAGAACCTTCGGGAATGGGGCTACCATTCTTTCCATATACTCAGGGCGCGTCTTCCATTCATGGGGAGAGAAAATTTCGTCCATCTGGACCCTTAGCACTTCGTCGCTCATGGTCAGCTCGATTACTTTGGGCCATTTCTCGGCATCTCTCTGGGAGAACTTGGCAATTTCTTTTGCGGTTCTTTCCCCGGTCGGGTCAGTCTTCAGGCTATAGATGGCGAGGCATTTGCCATTATTTTTGAAAACTGCGCCGTCGCTGACCAGATACTGGTCATACTGACCGCCGTAGTCCCAAAACTCAGGGAAATCACGATAGAGCGGTGCATAGTACCAGGGAAGAATTATATTGGCGTGGGTATTGCCGCGAAACCCCGGCGCCGCCGTCTCCTCAGTGGCCAGCCCGCCTCCAATCTCGTGTCTCCTTTCGAATATGCCTACGCTCATGCCAGCATACTTGCTCAAGTACATGGCTAGCATCAAGGCTTTGTTTCCCCCTCCGCATATTACTGCGTCGAACGTTAAATCAGGCATTTCAACCTCCTTTTCACTTCCGTTTATCTCTTCATTCCTCGATTTTGAACTCCCACTGGCAGCAAATATCATCTTTGTTCTTTCTGGGTGGAAGCTTGAGAGCTTTGCATTTCATCTTTGGGTTAAAGTATTTACATAGCTCAACGAAGGCACGTTCCTCCACACCGCCGGGTCCACAGAGGCTGTTTATATCATTGTCCTTCCCCTTTCTCTCAAAATAGGACAGGGAAGGACATTTAGTGAAGGTCATTATGGCATGATTGTTATTTTTGATTTCATAGTTGCATTCGTATAGTCCCTCGCGGGCACCGTCCGGGGCAAACTGGAAGTACTTCAGCATGGTGACCACGTCGTTACCCTGAATATTCAGGGCTTGCGTCACTAATGGAAGGGGGAATTTTCTAACCATCCTTTCATAAACATCCGCATCCAATTTGAACGCTTCTTCAGCGCCTATCCTTTCCCGATTTATGGTGTTCCACATGCCCATAAGCCCTACAAAGCTGAGCTGATAGCTCTTGATTAGTCGGACAAGCGCATCTTTGGAAAAGTCCTCGAACTTTAAATCTTTGTTGTACTTACCGCTGTAATCTTTAAGTTCCTTCATAAACATTTCTCCCTATGAAAAAGCAAATTGCACTGAGACTGGATAAAACAGAATGATAACGATGAAGGCTATATTTATAGCCTAATCTCGGCCTCAAGTGTTTCCAGGTAAAAGGGCGTGCTCCCGAAGCTCAATTCGAAAGCTTTAGCTCGGCGAAAATAAAAATGAAGGTCATATTCTACGTCCACGCCGAGACCACCATGAAGCTGCTGAGCACTTAGTGCAACTCGCTGGCAGGCAATATTGGCAAAAGCCTTAGCGATCGCCACTTCGCGTTCAGCAGGTAAACCCTCGCTCAGACGCCAGAGCGCTTGATAAGTTAGCCATCGGGCGCCGCTGGCATCGATGAACATATCGGCTAGTCGATGCTGTACCGCCTGAAATGCGCCGATGGGACGCTCAAACTGTGTGCGGTTTCTGGTATGCTCTGCAGTCATCTCCAACTCTTGTTGTGCCACACCGACCATCTCAGCGCATTGTATGGCTGCAGCTTTTCTTAATGTTTCTCTAACCATAGTTAAGCCATTGTGCAGGATGCCCACTATGCTGTCAGGTGATACAGAGGTCTCATCGAACCTGACTTCGAATTGTTTGTCCGCAGCGATAGTGGTCAAAGGGGTAAGATTGATGCCAGAGATATTTCTATCGATCACGAAGACGGTAATGCCTGTGTCGGTTCCAGCATTTCCTTTTGTCCTTGATACTGCAAGTATATAGTTCGCCACATGGGCGTAGGGAACAAAAAGCTTGGTGCCGTTGATGACAAAGCTCTTGCCCTGCCGCTGGCCCCTGGTGGTAACAAACCTTGGGTCTTCGCTCACCTCCGGTTCCGCCCATGCCATAGTAAAGAGAAGTTCCCCTTTAGCTACTTTGGGTAAAAACGCCTTCTTCTGCTCCTCGCTTCCCCATCCAAGAACAGGCAAAGCTCCTAGAGCAATAGTGCTGAACATGGGGCCAGGCGCAGCAGCACGTCCGAACTCTTCAAAGAGCACACCCAGGTCGAGCAGGCTGAGCCCAGCTCCTCCATATTCATCTGGCAATATGAAGCCCATCCAGCCCAGGTCTGCCATTTTATTCCAGAGGTCTGGTGAGTAGCCCAAATCGCTGGCCTCAATCTGCCTTACCAGCGACTTGGAGCACTCTGTGCTGAGGAAATCGCGCGCTGTTTTCCTCAGCATCTCCTGTTCTTCGCTGAGTGTAAAGTCCATGTCTACTTCTTCACTGGTCTAAACCACGGTAGCGACCACTCATCGTTTATGGGCATGAAGACAACTTCGACAGGCATGCCAAAATAGAGGTCTTCAGGTTTGCCTTCGGCCATATTGGATATGAAACGAACCCCCTTCTCTTCCATGTCCACGAGCACTACTTCGAAGGGGACTCTGTAAAGCGGGTGTACTTCTCTGGTGAAAACAACCCAGCTATAAATCTTCCCTTTTCCACTCGACTCGACCCATTCCAGGTCATAACTGTGGCATTTATAGCACATGGGACGGGGCGGATGAAGAAACTCTTTACAGTTCTTACATCTCTGGAAAACCAGCCTTTTTTGCTTGATAGCTTGCCAGAAACCCTCTTCAAATGATTCGGCGACCGGTTCGTAGAAGTACTGTAAATAGCGCTTATTCAATTCCAGAGCCATTTTTACCTCCCTTGCCCCAGGATGAGAGTGCTTGTCGGAACACCGAGTCCGCCCGTGACCAGGACGTGCTCCACATTTTTAATCTGCGTTATGGCTGTACCTCTGATCTGCCTCACGCCTTCGGCAATCATATTCATTCCGTGTATGTAGGCCTCGGATAACATTCCGCCAGATGTATTGATAGGTAGTTCTCCGGTCGGCCGGATGTGGTCGCCTCCTTCACAGAAGGGTCCCCCTTCGCCAACTTTGACGAACCCCAACGCCTCCATCTGCATTGGTACCAGAGAGGTGAAGGCATCGTAGAATTGAACCACGTCCATATTCTTGGGAGTGAGTCCTGTCTGTTTCCAGAGCTCTTTGCCAGCCTCCTCCATCTCTTGAATTCCTATATAATCGCGGTAGTAGCTGGTCATGCAGTACGAGTCCCATGCAGTAGCTTCGGAAGCGCCTACAATATATGCCGGTTTCTGTCTCAGGTGTTTTGCTCTTTCCGGAGTCGTTACTATGAGTGCAACTGCCCCATCGTTTTCCAAGCAGGTGTCATTCATACGAAACGGGTCGCACAGCATGGGTGACCTGTAGTAGTCTTCCATCGTCATGGGCCGGCCAAAAAAGATGGCTCTGGGATTCCGGACGGCGTTTTCTCTGCAGACGATGGCTACCCAACCCAGTTGGTCATTTGTGGCTCCTGTCTCGTGCATCCACCTCCTTGTGATCATCGCAACCCACGAGGTCGGACTGGCGAATCCAAAAGGCATGGTGTAGCTCCAGTGAGCATCAATCGGTACCCTGGTCGGGCGGCCATAGCGCACCGTACCGCTGGCAGGCTTCAAGGAGCGGAAGCACAGGACATAGTCAGCCATTCCATTCGCTACTGCTAAAGCGGCATGCAGTACCGTGGCACAGCAGGCGCCACCACCCCACGGAGCCTCGACGAAGTACCTGAGGTTGCGAATTCCCAGACAGCGGGCAACATCTGTCTCCGTGGTGAACTCCGTGCAGTTCTGTCCGGCGGTGCCAAACTTCACTGCTCCGTCGATTTGCTCAGGCTTAAGTCCCGCATCATGGCATGCAGCCATTGCCGCATCAACAGCCATATGGATCTCGCTGCGCCCGCTGACTCTCGAGAATTCGGTTGAACCTATACCCACTATGCAGGCCTTGTTTTTAATTGTCATTTTCTAACCCTCTCTAACCTTTTGTCGGCAGAGCCATAACGGCTGTTCCCACAACGTGGGGACCCATGCTGTTATCGCCGGATATGGCAAGTTCAATTAGATGGTCTTTCCCGTCCTTATATTTCTTGGTAATCCTTGCGTTCATCGCCATTTTGTTGCCGGGGGTCGGGAAATTGGGCACCTGAAGTCCAATGTTTACCTTCCTCAACTCAGCCTCGGTCCCCGCCCACTGCTCCAGGTATGTGGCCATCAGCCCATTAGAGGTCAAAATGTTCATAAAGATATCGGGTGCTCCTTTTCCCTGCGCGAAATCTCTACTATGATGCACCGGCATGAAGTCGTGCGAAGCCCATATGGCACCGGCAACTATCAGCGTAGTGTCTATAACTCGCGATTTCTCGGGCAGGTCCTGTCCAACCTTGACATCTTCCCAGTAGATATTTTTTAGTTCTTTTGCTGCTTTCTTTGCCATGTTATCCTCCTTTTCCTGATTTAGCCCTCATACAGATGTCGCGTAGTTGCGGGCGGCTTATATTTGAGTATTCTGAACGTCTCCTTGCAGACCTCTTCATTTTTCTGGTTTACAAACGTATACAAGATATCAACGTAGCGTCCAACTCCCTGACGTGTGAAACTATCATAGTTGGCCACGTAGCCAACGGTGATTTTGGTGCGAATAATATCCCCAGGCCTTATTGGTTTTAGATAAGTCTGCTCTTGTGCCGTAGCAACAACACCGGTGTAGCCCTCTTTATCCAGGATGCCTGTTAACTGGTTATGCGGGTCCTCCATGAACGGCGTTTTTCCTTCGACAAATCGCTGCAATGCGTAGTATAAGTCGTCCAACGACCATGTCTGCACCATTGCCGGAGGAGCTATAATTCCCTTATATCTGCTTTTCTTGGCAAATTCTTCATCTGCGTACAACGGATTGGGGTCCTGCATAACTTCGCACCAGTGTCTGATATCCGATTGAGTTACTATATCGTGCGGGTCGTGATATGGTGAAGACTTCCCTACCAGGTGAGCCACCTTCGAATAATCCAGTGTTTTTTCAGGAGGACCTGAGAAGGATTTTACCCTGTCGTTTTCTTTTCCCATGACGAATGCCACCTCCTTGATAATTTGCCAACTACTGTTTCAGCACTATCTTTTGCAGCGCAAGGATTGTATAGGTCTGCCTGCTGATCACCTCCCCCTTCTGATTGGAAAACGTGTAGTTCAGGACAACCTTATACCCCTTTCCCATCTCCGTCTTTTCCTCGGCTGATGACACATTGGCAACCTTGACTTTGTAGCTTAAGGTGTCACCGAGGCGAACGGGCTTAAGGTACTCCTGGTCAAGGTTGATGCCAAGGGCGAGGCCATAGCCTGAATCTTCCAGCAGTTTCAATACCTGCTGGTACGGTTCGGTGGCTTCCACCCTCTTGGGCCATAGGGGGTCCACCGTCCAGGCTATCAACATGGGCGCGGGAGCCTCCTTAGTGTTCCAGGAATCCTTTTTACCCTCCATGAGTTCGCGCCAGTGCCTGATATCAGAAGTGCTTACTACATCGAGAGCCCGCATGATACTCGATTCCTTACCGACAAGACCTTTCATCTGACTCGAGTTCATACCCTACCTCCTTTCTGCGATCTACATTGTTCTCGGCATGCCCAAGCCAGCCATCGCTATGATATTCCTTTGAATTTCGAGGGCGCCTCCGCCGAAAATAAGTACAATATCCATCCTCAGTGCATGCTCCACCTTCCCTTTTAGTGGAGCCCACTTGGAACCCATCTGCAATTGCCCGAACTGGCCCATGATGTGCAGCAAAGAACTATTCAACCGCTGATTTAGCTCTACCCCGTAAACCTTGATCATGGATGATTCGGCATAAACGAGTGCATCTCTGGTTATCAACCCTACCACGTAGTAGTTGAGCATTTTGAGGACTTCCAATTCCATCATTAACTCAGTGAACCTCTGCCGAACCCATGGGCGTTCAATGATGGGTTTGCCATCGCGACAGGTCTCTTTTGCCCACTCAATGGTCTGTTCAAGGTTACGCCTCATCGGGGCTGAGGGAACAAGCGCGATGCGTTCGAAGCTCAACTGCGTTGTCATGTATTTCCAGCCCTTGTTTTCCTCACCGATAAGACAATCCTTGGGAATCCGAACATTATCGAAGAAAACTTGATTCGTTCTTTCACCACCCATGGTCATAATGGGTTTAATGGAAATGCCGGAAGTATTCATGGGCAGTACGAACACTGAAATGCCCCTGTGCTTGGGGACTTCGGTATTGGTTCTAGCAGCCAGCCAGATATAGTCGGCAAAGTTCGCATTAGTAATGAAGACTTTCTGGCCATTGATGACGTAGTCATTGCCATCCTTAACTGCAGAGGTTTTGAGAGAGGCCAGGTCGGTGCCGGCATCAGGCTCAGTGTATCCTATGCAGAATTCCAGTTCACCTTTGAGAATTGGAGGCAGGAATTTCTTCTTCTGCTCATCAGTGCCAATTCGCATTATTGCTGGGCCTACTGTGTTCAATGCCAGAACAGGGAGCGGGACTTCTTCGTAAAAACATATCTCATAAAACAGGTGTTGCTCCATGGGTGTGCGACCCTGCCCGCCATACTCCTTGGGCCAGCCCACCCCGAGCCATCCATCACGTCCCATCTGGCGGATCAATCTTGTGTAGGCAGGTCCTCCCCCGTAGCCTGAACGAGCTTCCAACTCAGCAACAAGCTCAGGTGTTCTCTGTTTCCTGAGGTAATCTGTACATTCCTTACAGAATCGCTCTTCTTCAGGTGTTAAGGCAAATTCCATTTTTTCACCTGCCGACTTGTGCACCTATGCCCTGCTTTACAGGCCAAGTTTGGAGGCGAGGGGAGCAGGCAAGAGTGGGTATAGAGCATTTTGCGCAATGGCCTTTTCGCGCAATTTTTTCAGATGCGCCATTACGTTGTCCAGTTCTTTCGAGGAAAGGCAGGAAGCGATTTCATCAAACATTTCGTATTTCTCAAACGTACTGCGCAGAGCTTGTTTGCCTTTCAGGGTAAGCACTACTGTTATCGGGCTCTTATCGTAGGTACCTTTGTGGCGCTCCACGAGTCTTTCTTTCTCCATTCGCCGTAGCAACTGTGAGGTTGTTTGATGGTCGCGGTCAATTATTTGGGAGATCTCGGCGACTGTCGTTGGCCGCCCCATAATGTGTATGCACCACAGTACTGTAGTTCGTCTGAAAGAAATGCCTGATGGTTCCAATTCTTTCTTCCGAGCCCTCAGCATTGCATTGTAAGTGGTGGCCAGGAGGCTAAATAGCTGAGTTCCTGGAGACAACGTCACATCGGTTTCCAAGTTAATCCTTTTCTATCGCTCTATGGTTGCCATTTCCCTCCTATTAGGAGCAAGAATATGCTAGTATACCTTGAAGCATGCTCCATAACCTACATCATAAGCCTCTATTTGTCAAGTATGGGTCAGGAGAAGCGATGAGAACCAGGGGCCACCTCGCTAACACCATAAAGATTGGTAGCCAGTTTGGGCAATCATGTTATATTGATACTTCAAAAATCCGGGGAAACTTGGCCTCAATCTTATCGCCGTCCACCCTTATCCAGAAAGTGCAGACCACAGATGCTCGAGTTGTTACGCGCGGGTGTGCAGCGTGCGTGACATTGTCAGCGCTTGCTTGTGGACGATCCACTTTATTACTATAGTCTTCGCCGTGGGAGCGTGGGGTCAGGTATTTAAACTGAATACTAACTCAAAAGTTCTGCCTATTGTCACCCCAGCTCCACCATAACATGCAGCAGACAGAACCCTAGTTTCCTCGGCCTGGAGACACTCTGTTGGCAATGGAGGCATACAGGTAAGCAAGACCTCGCTGCCGGTAACTTTTACCTCCCTGATGAAATTTCTTACTAAAGCTCTTCTCTCCGCAAGCAAACTGTAATAAGCGACTGATGTATAGGTGTCAGTAAATTGAGCTTAGGCAATTAAACGCAACACCCACATGCGCTATTTTGCTTCCCAAGCCTAAGTCGTAGCAAACCGTGGCTAAAGATCAACACCACGGCTATTGACAAGACTATACACCCAGTGTATAGTTAATGCATGTCTGCTTCCTACGCTCTTCTTGGAATACTTGGTCGTCAGCCAAGCTATGGCTATGAACTGAAGCGCGATTACGATTTCTTCTATGGCAAAGACAAGCCACTTGCGTTCGGACAGGTATATGCGACGCTTTCCCGTTTGCTGAGAGATGAGAAAATATCTACCCAAGCTACTGAACAGAGTGGCGGCCCGGAACGCAAGCTGTATGCCATTACTGATATGGGTCGCACAGACCTCGAATCTTGGCTCGCTACCCCTGAAAAGCTTCACCCCAATACACAGACCGTGCTGTTTATCAAGGTAGTAACCGCAATCTTGCTCGACAAAGCGCCTAATGAATACCTCGATGCTCAGCGCGCCGCACATCTGGAACGAATGCGCGAGCTAACCATATTGCGCCGCAAAGGCGATTTAGCGCAGCTATTACAGGCCGACTATGCCCTGTTCCATTTGGAAGCGGACCTGCGTTGGATTGACCTGACAGTCGCTCGATTACAGACGCTGACAAAGGAGATACAAAATGCGAGGAGTGCTCCATGAAGGATAATGGATATATACTCGAAGCGCGTGAACTCACAAAATCGTTCGGATTAACGCCGGCGTTGCGGGGCGCGAGCTTGGAAGTAAGGAAAGGCGAGATACTCGCCATTATGGGCCCGAGCGGCTCAGGCAAGTCAACGCTGCTTCATTGTCTAGCAGGCATCTTTAAGCCGGACAGCGGTGAAGTGTGGTACGACGGTCAGCGGCTCGACCAGCTTAACGAGACTAAGCGCACTGAGTTACGACGCAGGGTTTTCGGTTTTGTCTTCCAGTTTGGCCAGCTGGTACCCGAACTGAGCGCAGCGGATAATGTCGCCCTGCCCCTGCTGCTCAATAAGGTGGGCCGTAGAGAGGCGTACGAAAAAGCAATCTCATGGTTGAAACGGCTGGGTCTGGACGGGTTAGAAAGCAGGCGCACCGGTGAGTTGTCCGGTGGAGAAGCACAGAGAGTGGCGCTCGCAAGAGCGCTGGTGACGCACCCCAGGGTCCTCTTTGCCGATGAGCCAACCGGCTCGCTGGACTCCCTATCGGGAGAGAAGGTCATGGACTTGCTGGTGGATGGCGCCCGGGAAGAGGGCACGACCG
>DAOUMT010000257.1:0-5089 GCA_034409195.1 Dehalococcoidia bacterium | reverse complement strand
GCCACCGTCATCTCCGAAATGCCCAGCTTCTTGCCCGCATGAATAACTTTGGATTCTGCGTAGATAGTCTCCCCCACAGGCGCAGCGGCGATATAGTTGATGTTTAATTGCACAGCTACATAGATGTAGTCCAGCGTGTTGAGGGAGCAGCCGAAGGCCTGGTCGAGCAACGAGGCAATCACGCCGCCGTGAATCAAGTTCTCCCAGTTCAGGAAGTCCTTTTTCAGCTCCATCTTGACCCTGGCATATCCCTTGGACAGCTCCACCAGAGTCATGCCCATATTCAGGGCGTAGGGCGAGGTATCGAATCTCCGGCGCATCTCTTCTACATCAGCCATGCTTATTCTCTCCTGCCTATTTACATAAATATTCAGACCAAGCGGATTTAATGATTTTAGCAATAAACTGGCAGCGATACAACTCTTAATGCTGAGATTGCTTGAATTTGCTCTGCACTCCTCGCTAATAAATTACTCGTCTCTTCCTCTACTGATATCTGTTTTAATTTCACAGACAGATATAGACACAGCGCCAAGAGTAATGATAAAATCATTGGCAGTTAATTCTCGTAGAAAGTATCTAAGCTGACGGAGGATATTTTATGGGCAGGAAGGAAAGAAAGGCTCAACAAAGACAGGCATATAAAGCGGCATTTAAAAAGGTCAAGCATGGTCATGGCGGCCGGGCAATTCGGAAGAAGGAAGAGGCAGCTCTCGGCAGGTAAGACGTAAGTCAATCTGGCCTGAAAAAGCAACTTACCCGGGATGTAGACAGGCGGCTATTCATCCGATATGGATACAATTTTATCCAACAATAATCTAGCCCGCTTGAGGGCATCCCTGGTTTGTTTTTATAAATAAAAAATATTACAGAAGCCTAAGCTGTTAAGAAAGGAGGTGAACACCGTGGCACAAAAAGGAGGATGCTCCACGAGAAGACCTTGCGGCAGTTCGGCCAAGTCAGCAGCTAAGAAAACAGCCAAGAAGACATCAAAGACTACTAAGAAATAGAGCGAACATCGCTGCATAGAAAAGGCGGAAGACGTCGCTCTCTTGGAGGAGAGCGATTCTTCTGTTATTTTTTAAAAAATCGGATTCTATGATACTCACTATCTGTATCTTTGTTTTTACTTTAATACTGATCATGGTCAGGCCCAGGCCCCTGAACGAGGCTACAGCAGCCTTGTTGGGGGCCATTCTCATGTTAGCCGTGGGCACCGTGTCGCCTTCCCAGGTTTACGACGTGCTCAAAAGCATTGACAACATCCTTCTATTTTTTCTGGGACTGATGATTGTCTGCGCTGTGACCGACCGGGCAGGTTTTTTTGAGTGGAGCGCTTTCAAAGCAATCAGGCTTGCTAACGGTCAAGGACGCAGGCTACTTTTCGTCCTGTTCGGCCTGGGAGTAGTGATCACCACATTCTTTTCCAACGATGCTACTGCACTGATATTAACCCCGATTGTTTACGTGCTGGTCACCAAGTTGAAACTCAACCCTTTGCCTTATGTTTTTGCCTGCGCTTTCATTGCCAATACTGCCTCCATGATGCTGCCCATATCAAACCCGGTCAATTTGCTCCCTGTGGATAAATTTGGCATCACCCTGAGTGAATATCTCCGGTTTCTCCTTTTGCCTACCGTACTGGCGATTCTAATAAATATTGCTCTCTTTACCATCATCTTT
This sequence comes from Dehalococcoidia bacterium, assembly GCA_034409195.1. Classification (GTDB taxonomy): domain Bacteria; phylum Chloroflexota; class Dehalococcoidia; order SZUA-161; family SZUA-161; genus JACWAE01. Next base: position 3,406 of record DAOUMT010000257.1, on the reverse strand, counting down.
CGTAAGTCTATTTCGGCTTCATTTAAATACGATAATTCAGGACTCTCAGTTAAAATCGACAGGTTTTTCCTCTTCACCTGCGTTGGCCTTGTTCTAACTGCGCTAGGTTATATATTCACTTCCCTTTATGGCAAACCGCTTTCCTGGCCAGCGCTGGGTGGTGCTGCCTTCCTTCTTATAGGCGGCTTTGCCTTTCATCGCCTCACGCTAAAGCGTGTTAATTCGGGCATCTCCTGGTCTATTCTCCTCTTCATTTTCAGCCTAGCCTTGCTAGTTAAGGGTCTGGACAACGCAGGAATAACTCACACCATTGGAGAAGCACTGGCCGACCTTTCTTCCAAAGGCTCTCTGGGAGCAATCATGGCTACTTCCTTCGGCGCAGCTATCGGCTCAAACCTTATAAATAACTGGTCGATGATGCTGATATCAGTGTCCAGTTTGGGTAATATAAGCACCTCATTGCCATCCTTCCATCAGGGACTCATCTATTCAAGCATTGTCGGGGCCGATTTGGGACCCAATATCGCCGTCATCGGCTCGTTGTCCTCTATGCTATGGCTCGTCATTTTGAGACAGCGAGGGCTCGACATCCATCCCATGCAATATTTAAAGCTCGGACTGAAAGTTGCTCCCCTGATGCTCCTTGCAGCTGCACTTGGTCTCTATGTTTGCAGCCTGTTCTGAAGTAAAATTTTCATTAGAGTTGCATTTACCTAGTACTTCTTAACTATTTTTTTAAAAATCCTCCTAAAAACCCTTGACATATACCTCTATTAGTGATATTTGTTATACAAAGGAAAGAATATGGTGTTGTGCTATTCATGAAGTAAAATGCATGCTTTGCACAGCAGGGAAAAGAATTAAATAACAAGGAGGCGGCCTTAAGGTGTTACAATTGAATACTGCTACGCAAGAAAAAGCGCTTACCTCGGCAGAAGAGGAACCTCCAAGCGCTGCCATTAGTGAGACTGAAGAACCCCCAGGTAGTAAAAGCTCAATTGGCTCGGAAAACCGGAAGAAATTCTTCGGTCATGTTGCGGAGGAAAATTGGAAGGACTGGAGATGGCACTTCCGGAACCGAATCACCGCTATCGACGAGTTATCCAAGTTCATCCCCTTATCAAATAAAGAGCAGTCAAGGCTTCAACTGGTAGCTACCAAATACCCCTTTTCAGTGACCCCTTATTATCTCACGCTGATCAACGCGGATGACCCCAATGACCCCGTTAGGAAGCAGGCTATACCATCTTTTGACGAGATAGGCCTAGTCGGAATGGGGAAAGAGGACCCGCTGGAAGAGGTGCGGGATTCCCTCGTCCCGGGGTTAGTACAACGCTATCCCGACAGGGCGTTGATGGTGCTTACGGATATATGTCCTATGTTCTGCCGCCACTGCACCCGCAAGAGAGAGTGGAAAAACGGCGGCTGGGTGCGCAAGCCTGCCGAGATTGAAGCAATGCTTGACGAGATACGCAGACGCAAGATAATTAGAGATGTCATCATTTCCGGCGGTGACCCTTTAACCTTATCGACACATCGTCTGGAAGAAATCATCTCAAAGTTGAGACAAATAGAGCACGTCGAGATCATACGCATAGGCACGCGTTTCCCTGTGGTATTGCCACAGCGCATAGACGATGAGCTTTGCGCTATGCTCTCGAAATACGGCCCGATATGGCTCAACACTCACTTTAACCATCCCAACGAGATAACGCCGGAGTCAGCTGCAGCCTGCGATAAGCTGCTTCGAAGCGGAGTGCCTGTCAACAACCAGTCTGTGCTGCTGCGGGGCGTAAATGACTCCGTTGAGACTCAGACGAAGCTGTGCCAGGGGCTTCTCAAAATCAAGGTGAGGCCCTACTACCTCTTCCAGACCGACGAGGTACAGGGCACAGAGCACCTGCGCACCACTGTAGAAGCGGGATTAAAGATTATAGAAGGAATGCGCGGATACACCTCAGGCATAGCGATCCCTACCTACGTAGTGGACCTGCCTGGAGGCGGAGGTAAAGTGCCTCTTCAGCCAGAATACGTCATGTCGCAAACCGGTGACACGCTTACCTTCAGAAACTACCAGGGCCGTATCTTCCATTACCGGGAGCCAAGGCTGATAGGACAAGGCCCCGCAAAGAATGGGCCACGGAATTGCCGAAAGACACGGGCTGTTCTCACTCAGCCTGTGCTGTTTAAGGAAGAGGAAAAGAACAGGGATGAAAATAGGGCTGTCGTATGATCTTAAGAGTGAAATAACTCTAGCCCGAGAGCATCCAGATGATGCCCTTGAGGAATACGACTCTCTGGAAACAGTAGATGGTATCGCTGCTGCCTTGGAGTCTCTGGGACACTCTGTTGTCAAAATGAGTGGTGGCAGGAAGTTTCTTGTTAACGTCATTCAGAGATATGTGGACTTTGTTTTCAACATCTCTGAGGGAAGAGGAAACTACAGAAGCAGAGAGGCCCAGATACCAGCCATTCTCGAGATGCTGGATATACCCTATTCGGGGTCGGACCCCCAATGTCTGGCGGTCGCTCTGGATAAGCCGCTGACCAAGAAGTTGGTACAGGCAGCAGGCGTCCACACTCCCAAGTGGGAGGTTGTCAAGGATAGGCAGGAGATGAAGGAGCTATGCCAGGACAGTTTCCCTCTGCCTGCTTTCATAAAGCCGGCCTCCGAGGGCTCGAGCAAGGGCATCCGGATTGGATGCAGAGTTGAAGGCCGTGACCAAATGGCTGCGGTTATCGGAGCGATGTTTGAGAAATACCAGCAGCCGGTGATGGTGGAGGAATTCATTTCAGGTGATGAAGTGACTGTTGGCGTGGTAGGCAATTCTCCGCCGCAAATTTTGGGAATTATGCGCATTCTGCCCAAGAAAAGGAGTACTGATTTTGTCTATTCGCTGGAGGTAAAAAGAGACTGGCAAAACCAGGTTGATTATGAGTGCCCGGCGCAGCTTGAGGCAAAAATTCTGAAAAAAATCGCTGATTTCAGCCTGAGGGCTTTCGATGTTCTGGGATGCCGTGACTTCGCTCGGCTGGACTTCAGGCTCGATCGAAAAGGTACGCCCTGCTTTTTGGAGATTAACCCACTGCCGGGGCTTAACCCGCAATCGAGCGACCTGCCGATCATGGCATACAGGATGGGCTGGGACTATCAGGATTTGATAAGCTCTGTGCTCAATGCTGCTCTGGAGAGATACCCGGAAACCGGGGCGCTCGTGAAGCACAGTAAAATTATTAAAGTGAGGTAAGTACTGTGCACCCGAAGATAGCGATAACCTTCAATCAGCCGGTCTCAGACAGCTATGACGAGATAGGTGAGTTCAAAGCAGTCGCCAGCGTGCTGGAAGAGGTAAGGCCGGTCCATCGGTCACTTTCCGAGTTGGGCTATTCCGTAGTCAAGGTCCCC
>DAOUMT010000256.1:0-2862 GCA_034409195.1 Dehalococcoidia bacterium | reverse complement strand
GGGCCCCCCCTACAGGGCTCATCAAGCGTGGGCGTTAATTTATGACTATCCTGCCCTTCGGCTTGGCTGCGACCTCGCCGATGATGGAGGCTGCTTCGATGTCCTCGTCGCGCATGCGTTTTACCAGGGGCTCGGCATCGGCGGCGGGGACGGACATGAGCAGGCCGCCGGAGGTCTGGGGGTCAAAGAGGATATCCAACATGACCCTGGAAACATTTTTGTCTATATCCACCATATTGATTCGAAAGTCCCTGTTGCGGGTCGTGCCGCCGGGCACCCTGCCCATCTCGGCATACTCTTTGGCCTCGGGGAAGTAGGGCACTGCACCCGAGTGAATTATCATGCCCACATCGCAGTCCTGAATCATCTCGCAGGCGTGTCCCAACAGCCCGAATCCGGTGACATCGGTGCAGGCATGGACATCTATGGTCAGCATCAGCTCGGAGGCCTTTTTGTTGAGGGTGGCCATACTGCTCACGGACCTAGCTACAGCCTGCTCGCTGGCCACGCCGCCTTTGAGCGCGGTGCTGATGATACCCGTGCCCAGCGGCTTGGTCAGGATGAGCTTGTCACCTACCTTAGCGCCCTGGTTCATAATCACTCTGTCGGGGTGGATGACGCCGGTGACGGAGAGGCCGTACTTAAGCTCCGGGTCCTCCACACTGTGCCCGCCCACCAGCACCACGCCCGCCTCGCGCAACTTGGACAATCCACCTTTCAATGTCTCTCTCAATATGGAGATGTCCATGGCCTTTACGGGGAAGCAGACTATGTTCATGGCAGTGAGCGGCCTGCCGCCTTTGGCATAGACGTCGCTTAAAGCGTTGACTGCGGCTATCTGGCCGAAGGTATAGGGGTCGTCCACGATGGGGGTGAAGAAGTCCATAGTCTGGATTAAGGCCAGGTCGTCACGCAGCTTGTACACGCCGGCGTCCTCCGACCTCTCCATGCCCATGATTAGGTTAGGGTCTGAGATTAGAGGCAGACCCTCCAGAGCCTTCGCCAGGTCACCCGGACCTATCTTGCAGGCTCAGCCCGCGCCGTGGACGGTCTCGGTGAGACGAGGCTTCTTTATATCGGCCATCCGATTTCACCACCTTTTCGTTTTCCGACTTCACTCTTTCTTTACAAGATGAGATGGTGCGTGAGCAGACCAATATGTCTGCCCCTACAGATGTGCTGTATAAGTATACTACAAATGGGCGCGCTAAAGTATCAGAATGGTAGGGTGGTTCGCAACCCGGCTTAAAAGAACATCACCTTGTCAGACTCCACTACCCAGTTCACCAGGTTTTTCATGGAGGAAATTTGACAGCCCTCTACTAATTCTCCCTGTTTCAAAGCTCGCTCGGAGCAGCAAACCCCGCATATTCCTACTTTAGCGCCCTGCTTGACAGCAACCTTCAGTAATTCTTCAGCATTGGGCATAGCCTCGTGCTCAAGCAAGTTAGGCATTTCCTTGGGTTCCTGCCCCTTCTTGGCCAGAAAGACGGCGTCCTCGAGAAGGAAAAGGTTTACCGAGTGTTTTTCATACATTGCTGCCAGGGTGAACCTCAGCGCAGTATAAGCCCTCTGCTTTCCATACGGTGGGTCTCCGATTACTACCGTAATGCTTGCCACTTGCGCCTCCTATTTAAATGCTCTAGTTTTCGTTTCCTCAATTACTGAGTTCTGAAAATGCGCACCCTGTTTGGCTATAAGCGCAGCACCGAGGGCACCCACGATTTGGGGCTCTGGAGGAACAGTAATCTCGATGCCCAGTTTCTCGCTGACCAATCGGCACAGGCATTTATTGAGGGCTGCCCCGCCTGCGAAGACGACTCTATCCCTGGCGCCTATCCTGCGCACCATGCTGGTGATGCGAGCGGCAATGGCTTCGTGCAATGCCATGGCGATGGCACTGCTTTCTACTCCGCGGGAGATAAGGGAGACGACCTCTGATTCCGCAAAAACAGTGCACAGGCTGTTGATGTGTACAACTCTGGAAGCGCTCAAGGCAAGGTCGCTGAAATCCCCGATATCAACCTCCAGTGTCTTCGCCATCACCTCAAGGAATTTGCCGCTTCCTGCGGCACAGCGGTCATTCATCTCGAATTTCAGCATTTCTCCGTTAGCGGACAGCAGGGTTACCTTGCAATCCTGCCCGCCAACATCTATCACGGTGCGGCAATCTGGATAGAGGTACTTCGCTCCGACAGCGTATGACCTGATTTCAGACGCGGTTTCGCCACCCAGCACAGAAGAGACGAGGTGACGGCCGTAACCGGTTACAACCAGTTTCTGGTAGCTCCTCGCTGCCAGCAGTTCCTGACACCGCTGAAGAGGGTTGACCCCGGTATCCAATATGGCAGAGTCCACGATATCCCCATCTATTGTTGCCAGTACAATGGTTCGCGAACCTACATCGAGTCCGGCGCTAATCATCGGCTATCATTTCCAGGAAGGCATCGATCCTGGTCCTCAGTTGACCTGCATCTTCGTCGCTGTAGTCTGTTTCCACACGCAGCAAGGGTATGCCCTCTTTTGCCAGGGCTTTCTCGACCTTGACAGCTTCGTTGGCGTAGGTGTGACAGAACTGGAGGTTGTAGTGCACTACTCCATCGACTTTGTATTCCCTGGCAAGCCTTACGATGTCGTCAAGACGCTCTTCGTTGGGTGTAAAGCAGGCGCAGTGTATCTGCATGTAGCGGTTCGCGATGGCTTTTATCTGTTCCTCTACCGTGCCGCCTGTCTCAGGTACCAGGTCGCTGAACATTCTGGTACCCGTGCAGGACTCCTCGCAGACTACCGCAGCTCCCGCTGTCTCCAGGATGTGGTGCAGTTTCCAGTTAGGGATGGCCATGGGGCTGCCCGAGATAAGGA
>DAOUMT010000255.1:0-8766 GCA_034409195.1 Dehalococcoidia bacterium | reverse complement strand
GCGCTATCTGAAGCGATTCGAGCTAGGCCTGGTGCACCAGGACCTGCGCGAGCGGGACATTCTTCTCAAAATTGCTCCTCATCTTGTTCATCCTCTATCCTTCGTAATACCCATAACCAGCGGGAGTCCCTTTCAGCGGCTGGCGCTGCCGTTCGGCCTGATGATCTACGATCTTCTCTACTGGCGTAAGAGTCTCCCCTCGCACCAACACCTCACCCGCCGTGAAACACTGGATATGGAACCCAATTTGGAGCCAAAAGGCTTATCGGGTTCCTACCTTTATCACGACTGCCAGGCGCCTTTTGTGGAGCGGCTTTGCCTGGAAAATGTGCTGTCCGCCGCGGAGCGTGGAGCAACTGCCTTGAATCACACGAAAGTCACTGGGTTTTTAAGAGATGGCAGCAGCGTCTCAGGCGTAATGGCTCAGGACCAGATATCCGGAGAAACTCGTCAGATACAGAGCCGCATTGTAATAAATGCTGCCGGGCACTGGGTAGACTCGGTACACGATATGCTGGGCAAACGCTCCAGGCCTATGGTGCGCAGAACCAAAGGGATACATCTGCTTATGCCTCAGTTATGCCGTAACGCAGTCGTTTTATTTGCCCTCAGTGACGCCCGTCTTTTCTTCGTAATTCCCTGGCAGAATTACTCGCTGATAGGGACTACAGATACTGACTACAGCGGCGACCTGGATTCAGTACAGGCCGAAGCTAACGATGTAAATTACCTGCTGAAAGAGGTGCAGAGCATTTTCCCCAAGGTGGGCCAGGGCGATATTTTATACACAATGGCAGGTTTGCGAGCCTTAGCCTACTCGAAGAGCAGGAGGCCGGAGGACGTTTCCAGAAGCCATAAGCTGGTTGACCACGAACGGGAAGACGGCATAGGCGGCTTTATCTCTGTATTAGGCGGGAAGATAACTGCCTACCGGGCTGTGGCAGAGCAGGCAACGGACCTGGTGTGCCGCAAGCTTGGTGTGAAAGCCAACTGCACCACTGCAGAAGTCCCGTTGCCAGGAGCACCTGTTGTATCGCAGCAATTGCTCGAACAGTCGGCGAGTGAACGAGGGATTGCTCCGGAGACAGTTTCGCACCTGGCTTCTCTCTACGGTTCGCGCTTCTCCCGGGTCTTAGACCTATTAAGCAGTAATCCGAAGGGCGCGCAGCACCTCTGCGCCCACAGTCAGGATATACTGGCCCAGGTACAATATGCTGTTGATCAAGAGGGCGCACTCACTGTAGAGGACTTTTTGCTCCGCCGCAGTGCCCTGGGCCTGGGACCCTGCCAGGGGTTTGATGCACTGGACTCAGTAGCGGGTGAGATGGGGCACCTGCTGGGGTGGGACAACGCCGAGCGGCAGCGTCAAGTTGACGCTTACCGTTCACAGGCTGCACTGGGGCAGCGGTTCAGAAGCTCCCGATCTGCTTGATTCCGCTGGTGAGCCTTTGATCAGAATCGGCATCCCAGTATTTTAACCTCAGCGAGCGCGAATGGAAATCCCCCTTACCCTTTTTACAGCTTTGTATCAGAAGTTTTAATTTGGAAGCACTTTTGATACATCTGCCTCTTTTTTATCAGAAATCAAGAAAATCGATTCAAGCCCTAGTTCGTAAAATACTTTGAATCAGAACGCAAATATTATCGCAAAGAATTTTACAAAGAACCTCATTAACCTAGGCAGTTGAGGACTTGCTTCTAATCATATCAATCATACATTGAGTGCGCGTACCAGTTGCTCAACGAACATTTTTGTATCCGCGAAATAATTAGGGTATGCACGTTGAAGATTACGAATAGAATCAACTGAAACTAGCACTGCATCACTCGTTGTATTCTTGCGACGAATCTGACTTTCCTGCCAGTCATATGCTTTAGAAGCTTCTTTGGACTCTTTATGACTGAAGCCTGTAATATGCAATTGTTCTGCGGCAGCATCGAGAGAAAGCAAGAAAAAGGCGGCATCCCGATTTCTGGCTGATGCGGCTTGTGTCACACGTAAAGCTGTAGTAAAACCATTGAGAGTATTTACCACCTGCAATTTATCGGCACACTCTTTCAATTTATACGTTAACTCTCTCATATCAGTAGGAGTATTAGGAACAGGTGTAGTATTTTCCCTAAACGCCATTATAGTACCCATCAATTGAAAGAATCGTTCCCATTGTGGGTTGCCTGCGCTAGACTTTAGGGCTTGCTTAGTGAAAAGGTCAACAGTTTCAACAGCAGTTGCCCAAGCATGCTGAATAGGTGTGCGAAGTTGTATCTCAATTTTCATCCCATTATACTTGTGGCTTTTATCGCTTACATAACGATAGATTAGATGTACACTTCGATAGCCTGATTCCCGTGGTTCCAGAATATAATTATCATAATGTGTAAGTTTATGTTTGATATCGCTCTCCCTAAAAGCATCCTCTATTCGGAACACATCTCCCACATTCGCTACAACAGAACGACAGCCGCCTATATCTTGCATATCCCATAATTCCATCCTAGTGAAACGTCGCAACTTCAATACAATAGATGATAACCTTTTCAGACGCTGAGCAACGATACCATTTTGGTCAACGCCTACTGTAAAAACACGTAGACGGTTTTGTAATGTGTTTAATGGAAAAGCATGAGCAGCACGGTAGTTATCAACGATATTTATGGCACGGCTTAAATCCCGAAAGCTACGCTCCTTTAGTTGAGGGAATTGTGCTAAGTATTTGCCTGCCCAATTGACATCACTTCGTGAATGTATTGGCTCTATCCATCCCAATTCTTCGCATTCCTCATTTATCAGATTATAGCCTAGCATAGACTATCACCTGATACTGAGTCAACCCAAACTGAACTACTGCCCACTTTGATACAACTTGATGACTTTTGAAACAAAGTTTACTTTTATGCAAATTATCCTCTTTACAAAAGAGAAATTTGTATTCTTGTGAGGTATGAGAAGGCAGAGGTTTTGCCCCCCTAACTAGGTAATACGGGCGGCAGAGCACCCGCGCTATGAGTTGCGCATTGTACCGCTGTCTGCAGTAGGACTTCACAAAATGTGATATTTTCTTAATATTTTGCATCCCTATGTTATGACTTCTATATGTTGCAACAGTAGAATTCATAGCATTACAAGGGGGGAGAGCGCAATGAAGAGCGATGCCAAGTTGAAACGTGAGGTCCTGGCTGAGCTTGATTGGGAGCCCGGCATTAACTCTGCTAAGATCGGTGTAATTGTGGAGAATAGCGTGGTGACGCTGAATGGTTACGTTAACAGCTTGCCCGAGAAGTGGGCGGCCGAACGTGCAATCAAGCGGGTCTCCGGCGTCGAAGCAGTAGCCGAGGAGATAGAGGTGAGGATACCCGCGGACAGGACGCGCACGGATGCGGATATCGCCAGGGCGGCAAAGAACGCTCTCGAGTGGAATGTATCGGTTCCGCACGATCAGGTTAGTGTGATAGTGCAAGATGGATGGGTGACGCTTGAAGGCGAGGTGGATCGGTGGCACCAGAGGCAGGCTGCTTATGAGGCTGTTTGTAACCTGACGGGCGTACGGGGCATCTCGAACGAAATCACAGTTAAGCCGAAAACGACGCCGGCGAGGGTGAAGTCAAAAATCAAAAAGGCTCTGGAACGTAACGCCAGAATTGACTCTGGCGAAATCACAGTCGAGGTGCGCGGTGATAAGGTTTTTCTGGGAGGCAGTGTGCGCTCATGGGCTGAGCGAGAAGAGGCTGAGCTGGCTGCTTGCGCTGCGCCCGGTGTGTGTCAAATCGAGAACAATATCAAAGTCAAGGCAGACGAGGACTCAACGCCCTCGGTTTACTGGACATAATATTGTATTGAAGGAGGATTGTATGATGCCTGAGAAGAAGAGCCCGCCGAAAATGGGCAATATAGGGCCGGATTTTACTCTCAAGGACCATAATAGCAAGGACGTAAAGCTGTCAGAATTGCGGGGCAAGAGAATCCTTTTGTCCTTTCATCCCCTGGCCTGGACGGAGGTCTGTGCTAAGCAGATGCAGTCGCTGGAGGCAAACAAGGATATTTTCACATCCTTAAATACAGTACCTATCGGGCTCAGCATAGACTCCGTTCCCTGCAAGAAAGCATGGGCTGATTCGCTGGGAATCAAGACTGTGCCTCTGGCAGCAGATTTCTGGCCTCACGGAGAGGTAGCAATTGCCTACGGTGTTTTCAGAGAGAAAAACGGGTTCTCCGAGAGGGCCAACATAATCCTCGACGAAAAGGGCAAAGTAGTCTTCTTCAAGGTCTACGAGATACATCAGTTGCCTGATATTAATGAGATCATCGGGTTCCTCAGGGGGCTCTGAGTGGACAAAATAGAGAGTCTGCTGAAAGAATTGACAGAGGCAAAAGGTGTGGCCGGATATGAGGGAGAGGTACGTGGTGTGATCCGGCGTTATCTCGAACCTGTTGGCAGTATTACGCAGGACAAGATAGGCAGTTTGATTTGCAAAAAAAGCGGAGGTGCTGAAGAGTCCAGGGTAGTGCTGGCCGGACACATGGATGAGATCGGCTTCATGGTGAAGCATGTGAGCAAAGAGGGATTCATCAAGTTCGCTCCCCTGGGCGGATGGTGGGACCAGGTCTTGCTGGCTCACAGAGTATTAATCAGCACTCATAAGGGTGATGTCGTGGGTGTGGTAGGAGCTAAACCACCTCATCTTCTTTCGGAGGAAGAGCGTAAGAAGTACGTCGAAAAGAAAGAGATGTATATAGATATCGGCGCAAGCTCGCAGCAAGAGGTCGAAGAATCCGGAGTACGCATTGGCGATCCCATTGTACCGATTAGCGAATTCACTATACTGGCCAACCAGAAGAGGTATATGGCGAAAGCTTTTGACGATAGAGTGGGCTGTGCTTTGACCATAGCCTTGATGCAGGCATTCGCTAACAGAAGTCACCCCAACACACTTTTTGGCGTGGCCACCGTTCAGGAGGAGGTGGGGTTGAGAGGGGCTACCACCAGCGTTGAGCTTGTCAATCCCGATGTAGCCGTTATCCTCGAGGTAGATATCGCCGGCGATGTGCCTGGGATTAAACCGGAGGAAACGCCGATTAAGCTGGGAGGAGGGCCGGTGCTGCTTGCATTGGACGCGCGTATGATACCCAATCTCAAACTCCGTGACCTGGTCATAGATATAGCAAAGAAAGCCGGCATACCTCTGCAGCTATCGGCTGTGGAAGGCGGGGCGACCGATGGTGGGCCAATACATCTGCATAAAATCGGCGTTCCTACAGTAGTGATTGCTGTGCCCACGCGGCATATACACTGCCACAATGCTATCATGAACAGGGATGACTTCGACCGTGCGGTCGAACTGGTGACTGCCTTAATTGAAAGACTGGATAAGGAGACAGTGGCCGGGCTTACCTCGTTTTAAGTGCCACCGGAGAATCTCAGATAGTTGAGCAGGGCTAAATACGAGATTCTTCGCTAAAACTCAGAATGACATTGGCTTATCATCGTTCTAATTTCAAAGGAATGATAAGACATGGATCGATAAATATGTATCACCTATCTTAAAGATGCAAGGAGGATAGGGATGTCTGCTTCGAAAAACGGCACCGGCGGGAATAGCAGCAAGATGAATGTAGAGGGCAGGACAGTGCAGCATTCTGCAACGACCATGTCGCAGTTGATTATGCCTCATCAAGCCAACCGGCTGGGCAATGCTCACGGGGGAGAGATAATGAAAATCATGGATACCGCCGCGGGGGTGGCAGCGTTGCGTCATGCCCACACTGCTGTGGTGACGGCCCGGGTGGATGGCATAAACTTCTATCATCCGATTAAGGTGGGAGACCTCATTACTGTGAATGCTTTCCTGACGTTTGTGGGGCATACCTCGATGGAAGTGCAAGTCGAGGTGATAGCTGAGGATATCATCGCTGAGAAAACGACGCACGCATTAACTGCATATTTCATACTGGTTGCCTTAAACGAGCTGGGCAGGCCCATGCAAGTGCCTCCCCTGATAGTCTCCTCTGAAAAGGAGAAAGAGCTGTGGGAAAAGGGTAGACGAAGGTATGAAATGTGCAGGCGTGAACTGATGGCAGGCGATGACAATTACAGGGTATGCCGGGAGGCACCTACATCGCCGCGCCAGGGGCAATAGCTCATACTCTGCCGATGCAGTAGTGGCCCTTTCCCCTAACGCATTTCCCCTGTACGACCTGTTTCGTCTTAAGGTCATTGAGTATAGCCCATACCTCGAACTGCTTGCCGCCGACAGATTCTGCCAGCTCTTCTATGGCGAACGCTTCATCAGGATGTGCTTTCAAGAACTTAATGATTCTCGCTGAAAGCCTGTCTACACTATCGTCGAACTCTTTCCTTGGGATCGGCATATTATCCTCCTTTTCTAAATTCAATGTCTACTCACGGGGCGACTGTGGCGGGTAAGTTATAATGCTGCCATTCACCTGCGCCCACGGCGTCAAAACGTGCGCCCGGATGCCGGACTTGCTTAATATGTGCTCCACTCTTAACCCTCGTATCAGGAGTGCGTCTGCTATGAGGGAACGGTGGCAGCGCCAGGGTACTGCCTCGGCGCACATCAAGGCAGCGGTCTCATTTCGCGCCATGTCAATTAGAGCCTGCAGATTGGCCGTGAACTCTGCTGTCTGCATATAGTCTGCAAATCCTCGGAAAGTGTCGTTGAGCCACCCCGTATTAGGCGAATCGGATCGGGGATGGCGCAATCCCCCTAACCCTGCCATATGAACGTAAGCGATGCCATTAGAACTCAGGGCAACCGGTAAAGTATCAGTGTTGAACTGAGGGTTACGTCTGGAACGCGGTACAGAACGTACGTCAGCTACGACAGTAACCTGGTTGATTTTGAGCAGCTCGATGAACGCTTCCAGCGGGTGAGTGGAGTGCCCAATGGTGAACACAACAGTTTTGTCGGAAACCATCGTTCTCTCCCTTTTCCAGCGACCAGCACAGATTCTCGAGAAACTCTTAATTTAGTATATATGGCTATCATTAACAAGTTATAAAAAGCAGCGGGAAAATGTTAAGAACTTATGAAATTTTGGATTTACGTCAATTATTAGCGGGCGGCCAGCCTTGGGGAAATGTAACGAATTTGCAACCTTTTGTGTGAGTATTTTATGACTTTTTCACTGGTTAATCGCTATTATTGGCACACATTTTTTGGAAGATGAGGAGGTAGTGGAATGATTAAAAACTACTTATCAAATCACCCACGGGAAACTGGCCGGATGTAGATGTACGCAATAATCTTGGCACTGGTTCCGAAACAAGTAACAGGCTATTAGTCGATAGCATCCGAGTAGAGAAATATTATCAGGCGTAAAGAATTGCAGGAGGGACATTATAATGAAAAGGATTTCACAACGACATGCCAGGACATCACTGGCACTGTTCTCAATAGCTCTGCTAGTAATAACGCTGGTTGCTCTTGCAGCGTGCAGCTCATACGGAAGCAAGGCACCGTCAATAGAGATCACATCACCGACAAATGGCGCTACTGTACCCGCTGGCAACGTAACAATCTCGGTCAGGGTTTCCAACTTCAATCTGGTCGACAAGCTGGGCCAGCCAAATGTCTCCGGTGAGGGGCACATTCATTACTTCCTTGACTATCCAGCCCCAACCGAACAAGGGAAGGCCGCTATCCCCCCCGCTGGAACCAAATGGGCGGCCACACCGGCCACGAGCTATACCTTTGACAATGTAGGGGCGGGCTCGCATACCATCTATGTGGAGCTGGTTAACAATGACCATACGCCGCTCAATCCGCCTGTAGTAGAATCTGTCACTTTCACAGTCTCTACGGCCGCCACGCCTACGCCGACGCCTCAGTACACTGTAAATATTGCATCAAAAGCAGGAATTGGCAGCCATCTTGTCGATGATAAAGGGCTGTCACTCTACTACACGATGAAGGATTCACCCGGGGTAAGTAATGTCCCGGATAACCTTCTAACTGTCTGGATTCCCTTCTATGTTTCCAATATTGTGGTTCCGCCGTCATTGAATGCATCTGATTTCGATAATATTACCAGAAGCAACGGGCAACACCAGACGACTTTCAGGGGCTATCCCCTTTATTACTATGACGGCGACAAATCGCCTGGAGATACCAATGGTCAAGGTATTGGGGGCGTGTGGTATGTTGTGACCCCGGCGAATTTCCCACCGACCACAGCTACGCCGACTGCCACAGCCCAGAGTGCCACGATTAACTTGGTCGCCCACAACATAGCGTTCAATCTGAGTACAATCACCGTGCCGGCATGTGCTGATGTTACCGTCAACTTCAGTAACGAAGACAGTGGCATTCAGCACAGTTTTGCGGTGTACACAAACTCTAGCGCAACGACAGCCATATTTATCGGTCAGCCTATCACCGGAGTGTCGAGCACTGTTTATCACTTCACAGCCCCCTGCACACCGGGAACATATTTTTTCCGTTGCAACATACATTCCACGATAATGTTCGGCAATTTTGTGGTTACTTCCTGATTTAACAGGCAGATTGGGTTAAGCAGGGGGCATTGCTCCCTGCATAACCTTTTTGTCACAATCTTGCTCGGAAAGAAAGAAGGAGGAGATCATGGCGGGATACGTTGAAGTAATGAAAGCAGATGCTCTGCAAGATGGAAAAATGAAGGAAGTAAAAGCCGGCGGGCAGGCGGTTCTGCTGGCCAGGGTCGGAGGCAAGTTCTATGCGGCTGAGAACAAATGCCCGCACATGGGAGGGAACCTGGCGCTGGGG
>DAOUMT010000254.1:0-7120 GCA_034409195.1 Dehalococcoidia bacterium | reverse complement strand
GGCCTGAAGAGGTCATCTTCACCAGCGGTGGGAGCGAGAGTGATAACCACGCCATAATAGGCGCAGCGCTGGCCAATGGAAGGAAGGGAAAACACATCATCACCTCATGCATTGAGCACCCCGCCGTATTAAATACCTGCCGCTACCTCGAAGAAAGATTTGGCTTCAGGATCACCTATCTCCCGGTGGATAAATACGGATTGGTTGACCCGAAGGAAATCCGCCAGGCCATTGCAACTGACACCATCCTGATTACCATAATGCATGCCAATAATGAGGTAGGGACTATTGAGCCTATCAGAGAAATCGGCCTAATTGCCAAAGAGCGGGGAATATTGTTTCACACTGACGCTGCCCAATCCTGCGGAAAAATCGAGGTTGACGTTAAGCATCTGAACGTTGACCTCTTAACTATCGCCGGGCACAAGCTTTATGCTCCCAAAGGAATCGGGGCGCTCTTTATAAAAAACGGCACTCCTATGGATTCTCTAATCCACGGAGCCGGACAGGAAAAAGGTAGGCGGGCGGGCACCGAGAATGTTCCTTACATGGTGGGACTGGGGATAGCCTGTGAACTTGCCGGGCATGAACTTTCGGAATACGGAACGAAGGTCAGAGGTTTGAGGGACAGGCTATATCAGAGAATTGTTGATGGCCTGGGAGGGAATAGGGTTCAACTAAATGGCCATTCTGAAAGAAGGCTACCTAATACACTCAACATCAGCATCAAGGGCATCATCGGTGAAGACTTGCTTAGCCGAATCCCTGAGCTAGCTGCTTCCACCGGGGCCGCCTGTCATGCAGGCTCTGCTGAGCCATCAAGCGTGCTTCTCAAAATGGGATTGAGCCGCGAATGGGCACTTGGAGCGTTGCGCCTGACCTTGGGGCGCTGGAGCACTTCTGAAGAAATTGACACAGCAGCAAAGCTTATAGTGGAGCGAGCAAAGCGCTAGACAGTCCCTCAGAGTGCGGATTATGTTGATCACTCGATGTAGTTATGTTTTATCGATGCCATACCAGGTCTTTGATAGCCACGCGAGTGAGTATGACGACTGGTACGATACCGAGGCGGGCAGGGCCATCTTCGCCACGGAAGTGGACTGCCTTAAGCCGCTCCTTCACCACTATAGTCGACCCTACCTCGAAATTGGAGTAGGCTCAGGACGCTTTTCCCAGGCACTGGGGATAGAATATGGAGTAGACCCAGCGCCAACTCCGCTACGTATGGCAAGAGTTAGAGGCATTCAGGTTATTGAAGCCATTGGCGAGAAGTTACCCTTCCCGGATAGAATGTTCGGAGGGCTGCTCATGGCCTTCACTCTCTGTTTCCTGGAAAATCCGCAGAAGTCACTTCAAGAAGCGTGGCGAGTCCTAGAACCTGAAGGGGGACTCGTGCTTGGTCTAATACTTCGGAATAGCCCTTGGGCAGAGTTCTATGCCAGTAAGGGCAGAAAGGGACACCCAATATACAGTAAGGCCAAATTCTTTTCGAAAGGTCAAGTGGAGAGCTTACTCCGAATGTCTGGCTTCAAAGTACTCGGCTATCGCTCCACGCTATTTCAGTTGCCAGGACAGACTCACTACCGCCGGGAACCTCCTATTGCCGGCTACCACAAATCAGCCGGTTTTGTGGCCATCGTAAGCTGCAAATCTAGGCTTTCTGATTACCCGATAGAGACATAACGCCTTTTTTAGGCAAGACCCTGAGGATGCTACTTCCTGCATGGCTTCAGGAAAGCGAACTTTGCAGAACCAAAAGGGTGCCACTTCTGGGTAGCTTCGAACCGGCCGATTGTACATTCTGGCTTTTTAGTTCACTTGTGTTGAGAAGACGAGGAGAACTTTTAATATTATAGCCCTATGCGGTCAGCGACCATATCGAGAGCCGCAAAAAGAGACCTAATGTCGCCGGATACCTCCTCATACCTCGGCCACTGCCATTGTTATAATTACCCATAGGCTCAGCCAGCCGCTCAGCGTGTTGACAACTGCAAAGGATGGTTCTGGTGCAACAGGTGAAAGGTAGTTACTAATGTAGTAGGGTGAGGTAGTAAAGATTGACAATCGGAGGCGCTGGGTATACCATTAATGTCAAGATCAGAGAGGAACGAGGTCAACTCCCTCCAGTTGATATGAGAAATCCCCGGCTCAAGCAAACAATCAGAAGTCCTAAATTAATAGTGGATGGTCGCAGGGACTTGCCTGCGTTTCAGTGCAAAATGTTTATCGCGTAGCGAGCTGGTCCCATGAGTGGTCATATGACAAGAAAGGATGACGAAAGGACCAGGGACCAGCCGATGCCTATAGTCGCGCATCTGCAAGAGCTTCGCCGCAGGCTCTGGTGGGTGGCTGTGGTGGGCCTGGTCGGATTTGCACTAGCCATTGCGTTCTACCATCCGATATTCAAGGTACTCCTGGCACCTGCTCATGGATTGCTCTCGCCCAATGCGATTCCTATTGTCACCAGCCCCACTGAATTCATGGGTGCGACTATCACGGTTGCGATTGTCGCTGGCCTTGTGCTTGCGTTGCCGTTTCTCGTTTACCAGATAATATCGTTCGTTGCGCCCGCAGTGAGCGCTAAGACCCAGGCGCTGATGCTGGTTGCAATGCCCGTCATTCTTCTCCTGTTTGCTGGCGGCGTGGCCATGGGCTACTTCTTGGTGCTGCCCGTTATGTTTAGGTTCCTGCTCACGTATGGTACCGGCTTGGTGACGCCGATGATACGTATTTCCGATTACCTGAACCTGCTGGTCGTCTTACTCGCCGGTATTGGCCTCGCCTTCGAGACGCCTCTGGTGATGTACCTGCTGGCCAAACTCAGGGTCATTTCCTACAAAGGCTTCATGCGGTTTCAGAAGTGGATGATTCTTTTGTCCTTTGTGGTTGGTGCCTTTTTCGACCCGTCCCCCAATCCCTTCGACCAGATAGTGATGGCAGGAACAATAATCGTGCTCTATCAGATTGGCGTCTTGCTGGCTTGGCTGGTGCGCCCTCGCGAGACATCGGCGTCCGGATTGGCACCGTCCCCGGTTAGCCGCTAGCGTCTAAAGGGCTCACCACCAGCACGCCTGCAGAAAAGAGCGTTCTTGGGTCTTAGCGTTCCTTCCTAACTTATTGCTTTGCTGTATGGCCTGCTGCCATCATTCCCGGGCCTTCTTGTAGTGGTCGGTGACACTACTGCAGTTTGCCCCATTACAACTTTAGGCTCTGGCAAGCTTCCCTTTCCATTTCTCTATGCCGCGGTCGACATTCTGTTCACCCCGGCATAAGCTTGAGCATCATAGTCCAGTCAGGCCAAGGCCTAAGAGGTAATCACACCAAAAGCCAGATTCAGACTGCCGAAAAAGTCCCCTCTCTCTTTGAAAAAGGGGAACTCAGGGGGGATTATTGAGTTTAAATCCCCTCTTAATCTTCCTTTTTTAAAGGGAGAAATAGGGTAAGGAAAACACTTTTTCGGTACTCTCAGATTGTGTAGCGACGTGAGTATCAAATGATACTCAATAAGGCAGGTTTCACTTGGTTGTCTTTTCGGAGTGAGCCAATTATTTTGCCCTAGCTTAGGCCATATCCAAGAACCTGCATAGCTTCATAACCCACGTTGGCCAAGGCTCTATCCTTGGCATAAAGACCTTAGTGATAAATAAAGCGGTGAGCACGCCGATAGCAGCTCCACCAAGGATATCGACGAAGAAGTGTACCCCTGAGTAGAATCTGGCAATTCCCCAGAGCGTAGCTAGTAAATAGAGTACAATCCCTGCCTTGCGATTGCCCAACCAGACACCCGTGGCAGCCGCAAATGCCACCGCCGTAGGTTTACAGGGAAATGAGGGATCGGTAGGAAAATAGAAAATGTTTTGAGCAGCACGTCTTGCGCTCTCCCGTATAATCGGGTCATTGACCAAGAAGGGACGCGGCCAGAGATCGGGAATAGTCACGTTCATTATTTTTACAATCAGTGCGGATATTCCAATGGCGACCGCAGCGTTCATTATGGTTCTTTGGAGGCGATCCCTCTTGATGCGATCCGGGTGACCGGCCCATAGGCCGAGCATGATGAGAGATATACTCAGAAGGATGAAGAAGTCGTTGACCAGGAGACGCATCACATGATCGAGAGCCGGGCATTTCCCCACGAACCCCGTTATCCATAGCGTCCATCCTGCAAGCGGCGGCATTAAACCTTATCCTTCCTTTTCTCCCTCAGGCTGCTCATGATGTCGCCGAAGACTGTCGTCTTCTTCAGTGTTTCCACTCCCATATCGTATCGCTTGCCTTCTCTGGGGATGCCGCCCTGTGTGCCAACTTTGGCTTGTATGATGGACGACAGGATAGCGGTAAATACATACGATGCAATAATTGAGCCCAGAAATATGCCAAGCTGTTGTGTCCCCTGTACGCTAGTGTGGATGTTTCGGTTCTTGCTAGTGAAAAACCATACGAAGGCCCCGACAATAGCGAGGATGCCGAATACATATTGGATCACTCGGTGTCTAAAGAAACATAGCCCATCAAGCCTGGCGTATATTGCCGCTATTTGATATACACCAGTTGAGGCGATGAATACCAGTATGAAATAGTCTAAAGCCATATGGCCCAGCATTCCAGCCTTACTCTATCGATTCCGCACGCCGTGTAACCACACGCGTCAACAAACCCCTGCCTTCCGTTATCGCCACTCAGTATAGATAAAGACAACGAGCAAGGCAAGCCTCAAAGGCTCTGAGACTTCTCGATTTTTGGCGCACACTAACCCTAGAAATTAATCTTTTCGATGAAGTGTGTAAGGCGGTGGACTCGGCAGCCGCTTCAGCAAGAGCGCTTCAGCAGACATCTCCTATTCTAAGCGATAAACCATTTGACCGAGCATCTGACCAAGGTGGTGAACATATGACCGTTGATTGCCCGCAACCGCACGCTCAAACAAAGGGCGGGCTTAGGAACACAAGATGGACTTTCGTTACTTCCTATGTGCATGCATATAAGTTGACCGGCATCCCAACTATCTTATTGAGGAAACTCTCCCACAACCGCAATCCGCAAATTCGGTTCGTATTTTTTAAGGCCCCCAAAAGATATTCTTGCTGGGAAGCCGTGACTTATTCGCCAATGCTCGTGTTCTGAGTCACCAGCATATGCAATATGCTTAACCATATCTCCCCATGGCTTGCGCTGCTGGCACAATGGGCAAGTGAAAGGCTTGCTGAGATTCTTCACTGGCATATGAACACTCCTTTGTCACGAAGTATATCGGTAACACTCCACCCTTTTTGTTGACTGCTGGTGCTAAACTAGCAATGGTATTTCTTGGAAATTCGGGCGTAAATCGTTCAAGTTTTCTTTAATAAATGGCTTAGTCTCATCCTGAGCCAAATCGATGAGTTGCTTTGCCATGCGGCATGCTACGTTATAAGCCCATTTCGCTGCTTTGGTGTTCAGAACAGGGTCGAGATGTCCAAATCCAAACTGGCCCGGTGTTCCTAGCAGCACGTTCTTGTGGTCCAGGTATTGCAGGTAGTCCTTGGCAAACTCCGGTGGTTCCATCCGGTAGTGTATAATGCCGTTCCTGATTTTCACGAGGTGATAAAAGTCTTGGTAAGGAGGTCGTGATTTGTCAAGCTCTTTGCCCCATAACTTTGCTGGGAGATCAGAACATTTCTGAAGTAGATTCGGTGCCTGAGTTATCTCTTCAAGTAGTTCCTTAGATTTTGCGTCGTGTTTCCAGTGGTAGTTTATAAAGGATACCTCGTTCATGAAAGCCTCAACTGTAGCAACGGAGAGAATATATACGCTCATAGCGTAAGTTGAGTAGTTGTTATCTTTGGTGGCAAAAACCAGGCCTGACCTGCCGTCTGCGATGCATCGGTCATAAGTTGCTTTGGCCTGTGTGAGTAAAGCTCCAGAAATAGTTGCTGGCATGTTTTCACCCCCAAAATAGGATGAGCTAGGCAACGAATTGGTTTTCCTGTAGGATTCAAGATTCTCTTGCTTACCATATTCTATATTCATGCTTCTTTTCCAGCAAGAGATGAAACCTAAGAGAGATGGGTTGAACAGTACGCCCTAATGTTTAACGAGCGTACCCTCTATCCCTTGTGCGGCCGGGGCGGTTGGCAAGAAACGAAATCAGTTGCCCCACTCTGACGAGAGGTTCTACAATGGTAACTACAGGGCAGGATCCAATATTAAGATCTGGCCTGTGGATAGCTGGCCTGCCGTGAATTCGACCTCGCTCTTCCCTGCCTGAACTGCCATCGGCCTGAGTCTTATTAGTTCCTCTACCCCGTACTTCGGGAATTTGCACTTCTGGTTGCGGAAATGCATAGGGATAATCATACTGGGCCGAAGCTTCTCCCACAGGGCTATTGCCTCGTCCAGATCAAGTGTGGCCGCCGTCCCGCCAGTGGGGACCAAGAGCACATCCACGTGTCCCAGGGAGTGCAGGGCATTATCGTCCAAAGGGTGACCCAGGTCACCACAATGACATACTCGGATGTCCTCTAAGGTGAAGCAGAAGATGGTATTATCACCCCGCTCCTGCCCGGAGACCCTATCGTGGTAGCAAGGGATACCGACGAAGTCAATGCCCTTGACCTGGTGCCTGCCTGCCCCTTGGACAATCTCCGGACTGCCTAGCAGGTCAGCAGTGTAATTGTGGTCGCCATGCTGATGGCTGATGGTAACGATATCTGGTGACTCCCTGATCGGCTCGTAGTCAATGATGCCCCGGAAATGTGCCTCGTAGGGATCTGTAACGACCTTGAGCCCGCTATCGGCTGTGATGAGAAAACACGCGTGTCCCAACCATTTAACGTTCATCGTGCCCCCTAAGGTTTTCTGCAGAGGTCAATTGTTATTCTATCGACACCACGAAAACTTAGCAATGTCGTATTTCGTTCGAATAAGACAAGGTCGATCGGTACTCTATGAAGTGTAATGCCAGATCATTCGGTTCCATTGCTCTTAGGCCGATACACGGTTTCCCTCTATTGTCTATCTCTACGGAACGATACCGAGAGCATGAAGCATTACACGGCGGTGTCATGAATGACTGTCAACTCAATCTCGTTATCCCCTCTCACCCGGTTCATTCGCACCTTTCACCGCCACATTCACATAC
>DAOUMT010000253.1:0-12738 GCA_034409195.1 Dehalococcoidia bacterium | reverse complement strand
AATCAGGTCCTCCTCGTCAAGAGGTTCGGTTATAGATCTAATGTAGCAGGAGCCTTTGACCGGATTCAACGCGATCAAATCAGGTAGTTCGAAGAAATCGATACGTACGATGAAATCCGTCTGATTTGCCCTGATATCCTCGCAGGTAACCGCATTTGGATAGTTTAGAAAATCCCTCTCCCATTCATCATAATCCTGCCTCACTATATCAATCGGATAATCCTTCTTTGTAATGAGTCCCCAGTCCTTACGCCTTATGTAGATAGCAAGATTCTTGTCATTAAGCGAAGGGATGTCGGTGCCACAACCCTCGAGTTGCTTCAAAAGGAAGGCCTGTTTGGTGCTAATCGCCAGCCTTCGACCCGTTGCTTTTGCAACTTCCAGAAAGCTTGTAATACGTTCGGTATCTCTTACCGGGAAGTTTGCTATTACAAGAGCCTTGCCTTGCGTAAATTCTGCTAGTTTCTCTTGAACCTCTTGCTCGCTGACACTGCTACTTTCGTCAATTCTCGTCCCTCGCACATCAGAGCAAGCGGTCTCGTTTCTGAGGCCCTTTCTACGAATTTCTGTGTCAGTTTTCCACCGTAGCCATGAAATCTCAGGTCTCCGGTGTAAACAATTGCACCGTGGGATGTGTGAATTATGTAGCCACAGGCGCCCGGCAAAGAATGATTTACCGGTATGGCCTCTACTGAAATATCACCGACCTTGACTGCCCCTGGGAGCTGTTCGAATGCCATAAAGTTACGTGGGCTTCTTGCTGCCTCACCCCTCACCCTTGTGTAACCATCACCCTTCTGTTTTGGCTTTATCTGGAATGTCTCGGTATAGTTGGTGTAATCAGTAAGGCCGGTTCCAGAGGTTACCTCGATAGCATAAAGTATTTGTTTCGTTATTTTAGAGGCATAGATTGGAATATCATGGCGAATGAAATGAATGTAAGAAGAATGGTCGGCGTGAGCGTGGCTCAAGAAGACAGCGTCATATGATGGTTTTCCCTCAACTTTCATGTCGCAATGGGTTAGATAATCTCCTCTGTAAAAGCCGCACATATCATCGAGCTCGGGTAATAGTTTAGTCTTCAGGTAATCGATAACGCCGTTGAACTTCTTAGGCTGAAGGAACTCTGCGAAATAAAGGCTTGCCTGCCCGAAGCTCATTCCAAAATCAAACCACATCCTTTTTCCAGAATCTTCGAGCAGTATCTTGTTGCCCCCTATCTCCTTTACACCTCCGTAGAAACTTAGTATTGTCATTTTCCTCCTCCTTCTCGGGCACAACGTACCATGTTTAGAATCGTAGTCGCTAATCCTTTACAACCAACAGCATATATTCTATCATGTAAGCACTTTTTGTTTAATATGTTCTGTGCCGCTACAATCAGCTTCAAAAGTTCAACTTTTATAATTATAGATATAGAGAATGTTTAGAAGGAGGAATATTCAATGGGAAATAATGGTTCCTCAGGAAGTAAGCTCAACTTAGTCTGCTTTAGATGTGATAGAATCATAGAGCCTGGCGAGAGGATGCACACTGTGTCCGCATCGATAGAGACTCCAACTGAGGACGGGTCGGTCAATGTTCTGGCATGCGATGCCGTTTCTCAACTTTGCGGTGGCTGTGCCTCAGTCCTTCTTAGCGAAGCAGTCATAGCTGAGAACCTGGTAATGCCTCAACCTGCAAATGAAGCACATAAGCTACGACAGAGTAAGCAATCGGATGAATCTCCATTTGGCATCACCGATGGTCATATGAAACTGGACATCTTGGTAAGCTCAATCTCAGATAATTGTAAGGAAGAAGGAGCGTTGGAAGTCCACTGCTCGCCGAGAGGATTTTGCTTGACTTTGCAGTGCCCCGATGGGATAAGCAAGGCTACGAGCCAACTATTCAACTGGAAGCAAATTGCTCAACTCTTGATAGCTGCCGACCCGGACATGTTCGGGCGGCTTGATGAACCTTTACACCAGATATTTCCGCAAACATTGAATAAACTCGGATACGGCGTCCCGAGTTGGAAGGGCTCGATATCTCCAAAGATATGAGGACCACAATGAGATGATGGTTTGACAGGCATTCAACTCTTTGAGTATGATTTGTTTCCGAAATTCGAGAAGGTGATCTGAGTCACTAAAATAGGACGCTCAGAAGAACCAAGGTATACCGTTGTTTACCATCTGAGTAGTTTGTAGGAGGGCTTAGAAATGGAACCTATTTTCTCACTTCAGTATTCAGAGTTCGCCGTTGTACAAGAACTTTGCAACCATTTAAAGAAGAGTGAAGGGTTTTCGGCCTTTTTGCCGCTAAGCAGGCAGCAGAAGGGCATTGATTTTCTGATTCATAACCAGGTAAAGAATAAGTCCGTACGCTTTCAAGTCAAAGCCTCGCGTTCGTATGAACGCGAACAGAACCCTAAAGAGCCTTACGAACACAGCCTGTGGTTTGGCAACTTCATTGATAAATACAGTGAAGACACTTGTGATTACTACTGCCTTTTCGGGCTCTACTCAGATTACACCAGTTCAAGGAGAATTAATGGCAAGAGAAATACCTGGCACCGTATCGTATTGTGTCTGCCAGATAGTGAAATGGGACGGTTACTTAGAGAACTTAAAACCAAAAGAGCTAAAACGCCCGAGAAGTTCTTCTCCATTGGTTTTGATGACCCTTCTGCAGTTTATGTAACGAGAGGGGTTGAGCCGAGAAGAGATGTAAGTAAGTTTCTTCTTGCGTCAATGGTAGAGGACATACGAGGGTTCTTATCTTAACAACCGATGTGATCGACAGTATGAGAAAGAGAACTGGGTGGTGATGATGTGAATGATAAACGGGCTCAATTTAGGGAATACGAAGTAGAAGCTATAATCCGTGATTACTTGAAATCACAGGGAATTGGCCTTGTTGATAGAAAGTCGCCTCATGGCGTTGACATCCAAGGAGAGGACAATACTGGCCGACACTATTTTGTTGAGGTAGAGGGGAATCAGAAGCCCGAGGGCAAGCCGTTAACTACGAGTCAGAAATATACTCACTTCTACCGAGCCATAGGGCAAATATGTCTGAGAATGACTGACGGGTCGGCTATCTACGCAATAGGATTACCTTTCGACGACTACTATGTAAAAGCTGTGAAGGCTATTAAGGTAGCAAGAGGGAGACTCAAGCTACACGTGTACTTCGTCGATGGAGAGAAGAAAGTGCGCAACTATATTCCCGATTAAATCTTGTCGCAAAGGGGGTCATCATGCCAATAAAGAACTTTTGGTCTCTCGAAGCGGGTGAGGCTATGTTGGCTGAGCAATTGCAGCAGAGGCGATCTGGCTTGGAAGTATTCTTTCCTGTAAAAGATGTAGCAGTCGACCTTTTAGCTGTGAAAAACCTGGGCACAAGAGAATCACTATCAATTACCATCCAAGTGAAGGAGAGCAGAGCGTTTCAGCCTAAGGTAGGCGAAGTTTTCCCTTCTGAAGCGGTCGTAAATTGGTTCACACTAGATGCAAGAAAATTGATGCGTTTTAAACAGAGGGTGCAGTTCTATGTTTTTGTCTGCTCCCGATATGATTTTGAAGCAAAGAAGAAAGTCATAGTCCCTGACTATTTGATAGTGCCCACGCCTGAATTAATCAAACGCTTAACAGCTTACAAAGACAATCCGGAGAAACGTTGGTTCCTCTACTTCTGTATCGAGCCCAACGGTAGGTGCCTCGAATGGCGGGGAATCAAGCATAAAAACATGTCTGAGGAAACCAAACGCTTGGAAAGGGATTTTACCCAATTCCTTAATAACTGGAGCCTGATCGAGTCAGGGACGGTTTTATAAAATGGGCCCCCCTCTTAATATCTCTCCTCCGAGGGACGAGAGAATAAGATGGAGTACCTGGATTCCTGCTTTCACAGGGATGCACGAAGGGCACAAGGCATTGTGCTCCTACAATTCTTTAGGAAAAAGAAGACGTGGGCCCGATGAACGGCAGCAGTTTGATGCCAGAGCCCACCAAGAGGTTTTGCCATGAGGAAGGAATCAACTAAACAAGTCATCACTCGGCGAATCGATGATTTGTGCCGCAATTTCAGATTCTACTTGGAACGTTTTGATAGCGACGCCGCATCCCAATTTATTACATTGTTCTTCGCTACAAAAGCAAATTATTCAGAAATACCAATTCCTGTTCTCTATGAGTACGACTAAAGTGAGAAATGCAATTACGATTGCAGCAATATCAAGCTCAAAACGAGGAGGATTCGTACAAAATGACCTCGAATTCCAATATCCCTCACCCTCTCTTGGAATTAACCAACAAACATCTTGACCAGCTATGCTCAAAAGCATGGCGACGACTACCTGAAGGAGTAAAAACAGATATGGTTAGTTATATTCAGAAGGTATCCGATGTGCAGCAATGGTCGCCGACGGATAAGCAAGTCCTCGCAAACGGTAACATTCGGCGGAATCTCGCCTGGTACAGTTCGGGTGAGCGGCAAATTCGCGTCTGCATTGAAGATTGCGATGTTGCGTCAGACGAAGCGATAGTTGGGGCTTTTGTTCATGAGATTGCACATGCTTATCAGGAGCGACTGACTCCCAGTATCGTTGACGCTGGCAAATGTAATGAGGCTGGTGACCTTCTGCCGGTCGGTTGGGGATTTTGCAAGGAGATTCAAGCACTCAAAGAATACCGAAAAAAATTCGGTTAACGCCAGATAAACTTGGTCATAGAACATTCTATCAATCAGTTGTTCCCACCCATTGTATTTTGCCTTTTCCACTCTGCAATTTGAATTTTCTACTTATTCCCACGACATTTTCCCCTTGACAGATTAAGAACTTATGTTCTATCATTGTTCCGTATTTATAAATATCCCTAGCGTAAACCGGGGGTTCTTGCCGGAACGCCCGGTTCAGAGCCAGCTTGAGACTGATGTTCGGCTGACTCGGTAAAGTTTTGACTTTACTGATAAAGTGAATAAGAGGGGTTGCGTCGCGGGAATCGTTTTGGGGAAATCGTTCCTCAACATAGGGACGTTTTTACTCGGGCAGTCCCCAAGCGTTCAGATGAAGCTGAATGCAGCGTGCGTAGTCCGGCGAGCCGGGGCCTCGAAATTTTTAAAATGCCAAAATCTGAGCCTCGGGCCGTGCCATATCCAGTACGGAATTGATACCATTCTGAATCAGAAACATGTAAATTTATCCTCCTAAGTATTGCAAAATCGTTTCACCTGTGATACAATGCGCCCAAAATGCTGTTGCTCTTGTCAAATCTGGTTTCAGATGTTAAACAGGAGGTGTGTAGTGGCAAAGGTGACGTTGAGCAATATAGGGCAACTGCTGAGGGATAGAAGGGGCAAAGGTGGCATCCGCGAGGTTGCTCATGAAATAGGAATCAGTCCGGCAACGCTATCGCGGGTGGAAAACGGCAAACTCCCTGATCTGGATACCTTCTCCAAGGTCTGCAGGTGGCTGAAGATAGACCCGGGTGAGGTACTGGGCTACAAGAGTTCGGCCCCGGGCTCGGGTTTGCCCAAAGATAGCGTCATCTCCGCCCATTTGCGTGCCGATAAGAATCAAAGCCCTGAAGCTGCTCAAGCACTGGCAGAAATGATACTGGCGGCACAGCGCATGATCTCAGAAAGCCACAGGAAATGATAGGAAGTTGAAATGTTGGAAAGAGGTTTCAAAACCTGGTGCGAAAATGTATCCCTCCAGTTACGCACGGAACTCGGATTGCCAAGAACTGCTCCACTGCAGCCCGAAGCCTTAGCCAAACACCTCAATGTTTTGCTCTGGAAGCCCATTGACATCCGGGGACTTTCACCGCAGGCACGCCTGTTGTTACTCGGAAAGGAAAGAGACTCCTGGTCGGCGGTCACCGTATCATTTGCCGGAGTCGACGCAGTAATCTACAACTCTTCTCATTCCAGAGCCCGACAATCCAGCGACATAATGCATGAGTTGTCGCACATCCTTATCGGACATGAGCCAGGCAAAATATTCCTGTCACAAAACGGCCAGATTATGCTCAGAACCTATGACCAGACGCAAGAGGAAGAGGCGTCCTGCCTTGCCAACGCCCTGTTACTTCCCAGAGAAGTGCTCCTTTTCATCAGACGATCGAGGATGAGCGATAACAAAGCTTGCGAAATTTATGGGGTAAGCCGTGAACTGCTTAAATTCCGGTTGAATATCAGCGGAGTAAACCGCCAGGTAAGACAGCCAATTGCTGCCAGTGTAAGATGAATTAACCGGAAGATGGTACCAAAGAACCGGGAGATGTTTCAGGTATATGGACTATTCAGACAGGCTGCAAACGCTGGTTGGTGCCGCGCAATTCGATGTCTGTAGCCACAGCGCCGGTAGGAACTGCGGCCGCTCGAGCCCCTCTCCCCTGCGCTTTATATACAGGGCAGCACTGCCCGGTGGCGGCACAACCCCATTGTTTAAAGTCCTGTTAACCAATGTCTGCGTTAATGACTGCGCTTATTGCGTCAATCAGAGCGGCAGGGATTGCCCCAGATTTGCCTTCCAGCCCGACGAGCTTGCCAGGCTGTTCATGGAACTCCATGCCAAGAGGCTGGTGAAAGGGCTGTTCCTTTCCTCCGGCATAGCAGGTAGCGCTTCCAGAACACAGGAAAAAATGATAAATGTAGTGGAAATCCTGCGACAGCGCTACGAGTTCAAAGGATATATCCACCTCAAGATTCTGCCCGGTGCTCCCTTCGACTGCGTCGAGGCTGGCTGCAGGCTGGCGGACAGGGTATCTCTCAATGTGGAAGCGCCGACCGCTCACCACTTGTCCAGATTGAGCTCGAAGAAGAATCTGCATCAGGACATCGTGGAACGTATGCGCTGGATAAAGCAAGTTATGTCAAGTAATGAAGGGCTGGTGCGTTCAGGGCAGACAACTCAGTTCGTGGTGGGGGCCGCCGGCGAGACAGACCGCGATATCTTACGCACTACCAGCGCGTTGTACAACGAGCTCGAGTTGAGAAGAGTCTATTTCAGTGCGTTCTCCCCGGTATGGCGCTCTCCCCTGGAAGACCACAGTCCTACCTCACCACATCGCGAACACCGGCTGTACCAGGTGGATTGGCTGCTCAGGGTCTACAAGTTCTCTCTCCAGGAAATTGACCTGGCTCTGGGAGAAAAGGGCAATCTCCCCATAACAAAAGACCCCAAGCTCCTTATCGCGCAGAGACAGCCCTGGCTTTTCCCCGTAGACGTCAACAAAGCTAGTTACGATGAGCTTCTCCGTGTCCCGGGCATCGGGCCAGTGTCCGCCAGCAGAATAATCGAAGCACGTAAAGACCACAGTATTAACTCACTGGAGCAATTGAGGAAGATGCAGGTGGTGACCAAACGAGCGACTCCCTTTATCTGGTTTCAGGGCATGCTTCCTTCGGAGAAACAGTCCACTTTCCTGCCCCAGTTCGATGAAGAGGTGCTTCCTCGAACTCCGGTGCTGGCAGGATGCCTTTCCTAGGTTAAGAGCTCTCCTAGACAACACATGCTAGTGGCGGAGTTCAGGTGCTATCCGCTAACCCCACAGGACAGACAACTATCCGGGGCTTTCTTTCCCACCTGAAATATCGAAGAGAAACACAAACGAGAGCACGCAGAGGATAGCAATAGCCAGAAATGCCGTCCATGACTTTGTTACTGCCAGGGCAGCCAGTATTCCCACCACTACCAGCGCTATGACAGCGATTATGGCATACTGGGCAGGTGACCGCTTCATGGGTGACATTTTAGATGTTCTGCTCTGCGACGTCAAGGCCACCAAAGCAATGGCTGCGCTCTTCACCTAAAAATGTGATAACTATTTAAGTTTTTAACCAACGATTTTATGATTTCTTAACTTAACGCTCTCTATAATATGCTAAGCCGATTTTTACCTTAAAGTGAGTTATAAATCTGGTGGTGGAAGGGGGGACACATGTCTAGGGTGACACATTTCGAGATACCTGCGGATGACCCGGAACGAGCCATAAAATTTTATTCGAAGGTTTTCGGGTGGAAAATTAAGAAGTGGGAAGGGCCGATGGATTACTGGCTGGTGACTACCGGAAGCGATAAAGAGCCAGGTATCAACGGCGCTATAATGAAGAAGTCAGATCCGGCGATGGGCGTGGTGAACTCGATCGATGTCACGTCCGTTGACGCTTCTCTCAAGAAGGTCGTTGCAGCGGGCGGCAAAACGATTATGCCTAAGACGCCTATCCCTGGCGTGGGCTATTTCGCTTACTGCCAGGATACCGAAGGAAATATGTTCGGCATGATGCAGTCTGATAAGTCAGTGAAGTAGCTATCGCATAAACGCTGAATGACACGCATAGCAGAAAAACAATGGGGCTCGTCCTTCCTGCAGGAAGGATGAGCCCCATCATCATCTCCAGTTAAACTATTCTACTTCAACGAATACGCGCCGTGCTTCTCAGGAGAGAAGTAATCGCCGGGCAGATAGGTCGTACTCTGAGCGTACTTGGTCGGGCTGTACTCATCGAGCTTGAGCGCCTTTCTCTTACCATCAATATGAGCTATGGCCTCTTTCACAGCCTTCTTATGGTCAGGCTCGAAGTACCAGGCAGCTCCGAACTTCTTCTGGTACCCCTCGGTGATTAGCTTCACGACCTCCGGGCTGCCGGCAACCGGTGAACCCACGCCCATCCAGGTGGTCACGCCGGAGGCTACTACATAAGTTCCGATGCTTAACGCCTTCTCCGACATCCATTCCGGAGCGAACCCTGCCACAGGAAGGTCGCTAATATCCTCGCCGAGTCCGCCTTCACAGGCTGACTGCGTGAGTACAGTTAAGATACGTGTGTTATCCACGCAGGAGCCCATATGCAGCACAGGCGGGATACCAATCGTCTGGCATATCTCTTTCAGTCCCGGACCGCACTGTTCCATAACTTCAGGAGTAAGCAGGCCAGCTTTGGCGCAGGCTATGGCGTTGCACCCGGTGGTAACCACCAGAATGTCGTTCTTAATCAACTCCTGTACAACGTAAAGGTGCGGGTCGTCCATGGTTACCCTGGGGTTATTGCAGCCAACCACTCCGGCAGCGCCGCGTATGCGCCCTGCCATAATTGCATCGTTCAGCGGGCGGAAGGACTCGCGCAGAGTTCCACCCAGCATGTACGCAATATATTCGTGGGAAAAGCCAGCGACCAGATGGTCCTGTATGTCGGGGATGTTGACCTTGCCTCTCTTGGGGTAATTGTCTATAGCCATGCGTAGAATCGACTTGGCGATCTCCATCGCCTTATGCTCTTCGAATTCGATGTGGGTAGCACCCTCGATCTTCGCCTTGGGGGAGGTGGTAATTATCTTGGTGTGATAGTTCTTAGCAACTTCAACCAGACCCTGCATGATGCACTGTATATCCACCACCATGGCATCTACAGCGCCGGTAACAACGGCCAACTCCTGAGCCAGGAAGTTGCCCAGCAGAGGCACACCCTGCCTCATCAGGACTTCGTTGGCAGTGCAGCAGATGCCTGCCAGGTTTACACCCTTGGCACCCTTGGATTTAGCGTACTCGATAATCTCGGGATCGCTTGCCGCTGCTACGATCAACTCGGAGAGGGTGGGCTCGTGGCCATGTATAACCACATTGACCTCGTCCTCGCGCAGCACGCCGAAATTGGAGCCCGATGAAATCGGGCCGGGTGTGCCAAACAGGATGTCGCTGATATCGGTGCTGAGCATAGAGCCGCCCCAGCCGTCGGCCAGAGCAGTCCGTACAGAATGGTCCAGGATATGCTCGGCATCCTGGTCAACACCTATGCTGGTACGGTGCAGCGTCTCCACGATTTCCCGGTCGATGCCGCGCGGCACAACACCCAGCTTGCGCCATATCGCCTGACGCTTGGCCGGAGCTCTGCTAATATAAATCAGCTCGCCTTCCTGTTTGCCGAATTCACCTAGAGCCTTCAGGGCGACATCTTTGGCAATATCATTAGTAGCCCTTCCATCTACGGGTACTCCCAGGTAGCCAGCTACCCTTCTCAGCTTCCTTTCATCCTTGATACAGTAGTCTGGTGCCTCGCCAGTAGCAGCGGCCAGCAGCGTCAATGCCATACCGCGCCCGTGGTCAGAGTGGGCAGCCGCACCACCGGCAACGCCACGAGCCATATTCCTAGCAGAAACAGTGGACTTGGTGGCACCACAGATACCTACCAGTGTCTTACCAGTCAGGCGGCAGGGTCCCATAAAGCAATTTTTGCAACAATTTCCCTCACGTCCAATAGGGCAGGGTTTAGTTTCATCAGCTCGCTTGAAGGCCGTGGAAACTCCCTCAGCTTCGGCCTTTTTTAGTATTTCAACTACTGCAGGATCAACGCTCTTTTTATCGGCCATTTTTACTCCTTTAGCATGAGGTATTAAGCCCGCACCTCACCAAACTACATTTTATCATATGGCGACGAGTATGTAAATCACTGAGTGCAACATTTGGTTGGAATTACTTTAGGATAATCAACAGTTTATGCGCGACAAATCGGCTCATGCTTATGAAACTTCTCCTGAGGCGCTCCACAATGTGGGCATCTCCATTCTTCGGTGAGGTCTTCGAAGGGAGTGCCTGGTTCTATATCTCTTTCTTTGTCCCCTGCTGTAGGCACGTAGACATACCCACAAATACCGCACTTGAATTTCGCCATCATTTTGGTCGCTCCTCCTATTTTTATTTGCTAGCTCGAGTATCAGCGACAAAATTTGCATAGTCACAGCGTATATGAAAATGAACATCGTGGTCTGTGACTTATGTCTCATTTCTATAATTGCTTACCTGAGCTAGCCGCACTTCTCAACTATAACTCGTTGCTAAGCGTAGGTTATTAAGCTATAATCGGGGCATCGGGGCGTGGCGCAGTCTGGTTTAGCGCGCAGCGTTCGGGACACTGAACATTACAATATTGAATAAAAATCACCTTTGTCGGGGCGTAGCGCAGCCTGGTTCAGCGCGCCACGTTCGGGACGTGGAGGTCGGTGGTTCAAATCCACTCGCCCCGATTTTGTTTTGTCCACGCTCCTTTTTTGCTTACACTACGTCATTAGTGCCGTAGAAAAAGAGAGCGTACAAAAGCTCTAAGGGGCCTGTGTAGTCATTAGATTGCCCAATAGTTAATTTGCGGCGTTCTCCAGAAGACTTCTTTTCACGTACGAAGCGGATAGTTCAGAATAAGCTCATATTTTTACAGTAATACAGTCTGTCTCGGCACCATTTGCTCTTACGGCACGGCGGCCTGTTACTATTTCAATGTTGGCCGTGTGCTCAAGACGTTTCATTTTGCCTTCTTCATCGGCGATTTTGACGATGACTTTATTACCCTGCTTTTCTGCGCTGTAAGTCGTGAGCAGATATTGGCCGTGTTGATAACCGTAGCCGTCACCCGCATCTTCATATAGTACACCTTTGGCTTTCCCGAGTTCGTCAAGACAGACCAGCAAGGTAAGTGGTTTAAGCGATTTCTCGGTAGTATTTTGGATAATTCTCCCCAGCGGTACTATTGACCCACCACGTATTAAAAGATTTGGCTGATATTTGTCGTTGGCGCTGTCTTCACCTACCAATGAAATACCACGCCAGATTCCTTTGGGTAATTTCGGATGCTTAGCCCATTTGGGCACTACCAGCAAATCCCCACCGAGCAGAAAAGCCTCTTCCTCGGCACGCAGGTCAGCGTCTTTCGGGTCTGCAAAGAATACTGGCCTCACTACCGGCATACCGTTTATCGCTGCTTCACGGAATAGTGTATAGATATATGGAAGCAGGCGATAGCGTCTTTCCAGAGCTATTCGGGAGATGGCCTCAACTTTTTTACCGAATGCCCAGGGTTCCTTATCTTTTGCCATCTTAAATGTGTGAGCTCGTGCGAAAGGATAGAACGCCCCGACGGCAATCCAGTGCGCGAACAATTCAGGATTTGCATCACCGAAGAATCCGCCGATATCGGCTCCATTAAAGGGCTGGCCTGATAAACCCAGATTCAAAGCCATCGGAATTGACATCCTCAGGTGTTTCCAGCTCGGTTCATTGTCCCCCGTCCAGGTAGCGGCATAACGATGCCCGCCCAGGAAATTGGACCGGGTGAGTACAAAAGGCCGCTTATCAGCGCAAAACTTCACGATTCCTTCGCGAGTCGCCCTGGCCATCAACATGCCGTAGATATTGTGATACTGGGCATGGCTGCCCCGTGGGAGTCCACCTCCTCCGCGATGAATATTGTCCAGAGGCATTGATTGGTCAGGCCCATCAAAGATATAGGGTTCGTTCATGTCGATCCAGACCCCATCAATGCCCTGCGCCAGGAAATCCTTGTAGAGCTCTGTCCACCATCTCCTAGTCTCCGGCCGTGTGAAGTCGGGAAAGACACACATACCGGGCCAGACCATCCCTTTGTATTCTTTGCCATCAGCACTCTTTACCCAGGCGTCATTTTTGCTTCCGGAATCATAGACCGAATAACCTTTTTTAATTTTGACGCCGGGGTCGATTATCCAGACTGATTTGAATCCTCTGTCATGCAGATACTTATTAGTGGCTTTGGGTTCAGGAAAATGCTCGGGGCTGAATGTGAATACGCGGTGCCCGTCCATGTAGTCGATATCCAGCCAAATGACATCACAGGGTATCTTTCTTTTGCGGAATCCATCTGCAATCTCACGCACACGTGAGTCCGGGTAATAAGACCAGCGACATTGGTGAAAGCCTAGAGCCCATATGGGCGGCATTGATA
>DAOUMT010000252.1:0-3327 GCA_034409195.1 Dehalococcoidia bacterium | reverse complement strand
CCCCAGGAGCAAGCTCTTTCTTAGCAAATTTCCGCACCTCTTCGCATAGCATCTCCTGTTCCTGCGTAAAGCCAAACCCTCCCATGATTAATCTCCTTTCCCAGCAATATTTCAACCGACAAAGCTTCTGAAGGTCAAACCGCCGGAATATATCTGCGCATTACCTATGCCAATGTTCCACAAGTGCTAGTATGAGCACATCCTGTGGCACCAGATTGTATTCTGGGCCAGTGGTATGTTGAAACTGGTCACATTCCTAGCTTGTTGTCCCAAAAATGTGCTATTTTTGCTGCTTACTTCCAGCGGGGTAAGGAATATCTGACCGATCACCTCTGACCACTTTAAGGACAAATGGAGTATTATCCTTATCAGGAGGTATCTCAAACCTATGACTGGTAAGCTTCCATATGGCTCGTTCCCCACAACGTTTGCAGACCGGCAGCAGCTGCCCCCTGAAGAGATAGACATTGCGTTCCTTAGCCGAAGGTCTACAATTTGAAGAGCCAATATGCTCAACGAACTCCCAGTCACCATCAACCGATGCCCGGTCAGAACTCCTAACTGTAGTGCCGATTGGTATATCCAACAAATCTCGCGGCATCTTAACCTCCTTCTGGGTTTGATTAGACCCTACTGCCATTTTGTCTTATAGTATCCTGCCTTGTGGGGAAAGGAGTTATGGGGCACAAATTTCGATTCCACTGCAAAAAGTGACCCCTACGATATATGATATTTGCACCCCTCCATTTTTCAAATTTGGACCATCTCTTTGAAGGCAGTCAAGTGACGTCGAATCCTTTCATACCTCCTCTCCCGCTTCAACGGATTACTCCGCTGTTGACTAGCCTTGAGAATTCCGGCCTGGAAAGGCCCAGGAGCTCGCAGAAGACGTACTTGTTGTGTTGGCCGAGGGTTGGCCCTGCCGTCACTATCTCGGCCGGTGTTCGTGATAGCTTCCACGGAGGAGCGAGCACGGGCTGTGCCCCGAGCACCGGGTGATCAACTATGACAGTCAATCCCCGCGCATCAAGATGGGGATCGCCCCAGATCTCCGGGGAATTAAGCGATGGCACTGCAGCTACACCGGCCTTTTGGAGGATGTGCATCACCTCGTAGTGGGTATAGTTCATAGTCCACTCTTGGATGAAGACGCCCATTTGCTCTTGATTCTGCCACCGACTGTAGCTATCGGAGAACCTTTCATCCTTAGTCCAAGCTGGATTGCCGATAGCATTACAGAAAGCGTTCCACTCCTCGTCTGTGGCGATAGCGATGCTAACCCACTCATCATCACCTCGGCAACGGTAGCAGTTGTGAGGTGCCATGAAATCATCGAGATTCGCTTGTCGGGACTGGTTTCTGCGGTTCATGGCATAATCGAGAATCGAATCGCCGATAAGACAGGCGGAGGCCTCATATGAGGACAAGTCAATGTATTGTCCCTCTCCTGTTCGTTGCCTATGGATAAGGGCGGTAATAATCGCGCAAGCAGCGGTAGCAGCACTCATTGTATCCGTAGAGAACCTGATCCAGGTTGGCGGTCCATCCGGGTAGCCGGTGAGATGCCCCAGTCCACTGAGAGCTCCAAATATTTCCATGTAACCCAGATAGTTCCGCTCAGGGCCGGTCTGTCCCGCAAGGGATGTGGAGAGCATGATAAGACTGGGATTTATTTTACTCAAAACAGGATAGTCCAGCCCGTACCCCTCCATCACCTTTGCCCTGAAGTTCTCCAGCACCACATCGCTCCGCCCGACTAACCTCTTCGCCAACTCGACCGCTTCTGGCTTGGTCAAGTCTAAAGTCACTCCTAGCTTATTGAGGCTTGTGATATTGGAGACAAAGGTATCTAGAACTACATCCGGTGGCAGAGGTTCTCCTGGGCGCATCTCTCGAATCCTGGCTCCTATTTCAGAGGTCACGCCCGCCCTTCTGAGCATGTCCAGATGGGTGATTGATTCGACCTTGATGACTTCCGCTCCCAAGAGCGCCAACAACTTGCAGGCATGTGGGCCTGCCACAGCCATTCCGAACTCAACGATTTTCACACCTGACAACGCACCCATAGTATCAATCCTCCCTTCCAAGGCCTCTAGATAATCCCGAGCGCCCCCCATCTTGCCATATCCCCTTTGCTATGCCGTAGACGTTTGTAGTAGATCTCCTCATTGTGCTCGCCAAGCAAAGGGGCAGCCCACCTCCCCCGCCATGGCGTCTTTGAGAATCTGTATGGGGCTGTAGGATACTTTATTCTCCCCACCTCAGAGTGGTCTAGCTCGACGAAAAAGCCCCTTGAATTCAGTTGCTCGGAGTTCATAATTTCCTCAGGTGTTTGATAAGCCCCGGTGGGAACCCCAATCTTTTGGCCTTTGTGGTAGATTTCGTATTTAGTGTGCTCCCTCATCCATGCTGCAATATGCTGATTGACCTCACCAGAACGCTGGCGGCGGACGTCCGGATTCGTGAACAACTCCTCCTTAGTCCAGTCTGGATTTCCCATCAGCTTAGCCAGATTGTCCCACTGTACCTCCTCATACAAGGCCAGGTGGGCATAGCCATCCTTGGCCTGCAGGATGCCGCCAAAGAGATTCAGCACAGTAGCTCTGTTTGGGTACCAACCGACATATGGGTAGGCGAGGAGTTCATACGTATTGATGTCGACAAAAACTTCTTGCTTGGAGACATCCACCTGCTGCCCCAGGCCAGTGGCCCTTTGGCAGTAGAGCGCTGCCAATGTAGCCAGCATGCTATAGATACCCACCTCATATTCCCCAGCATATCTGGCAACCTTTAGGGGCGGACGATCCGGAAACGGGTCCCCCGTGGGGGTGATATACCCTTCTGCACCACTATGAAATGAATTCAGGGGGTAGGCCTTATAATCTCTATAGGGGCCGCTCTGGCCAAATGGGGTGATCGAGGTCATCACCAGCCTTGGATTAAGCTCGCCCAGGACATCGTAGCCCAACCCAAGGTTGGCCAGCATACCGGGCGGGTTGTCCTCTACCAGTATGTCGGCTTCCAAGATGAGTTCCCTAAAAAGCCCTTTCCCTTTCTTAGTCTCGATATTCAGCGTAATGCCCAATTTATTGGTGTTCAGGTAAAGGAAGAGCCCGCTTCGCTCCGGATGGGGAATGTCGTTGAGAAAAGGACCCCTCCTCCTGGCCTTATCGCCGACCCCAGGCTGCTCCACCTTGATTACCTCAGCACCGAGATCGGCCATCATCTTCGCGCAATAAGGCCCAGCAACAAGGTTACAGAGTTCTACCACCTTGACCCCGTTCAAAGCTGTTTCAGCCATGCTACCTCTCCCACTCTGCTTATTTG
>DAOUMT010000251.1:0-8185 GCA_034409195.1 Dehalococcoidia bacterium | reverse complement strand
GCAGGATGGTGCCGGAAAGGCCTACTGCGAAGACATCCGAAGGAGAGGTGCCCCAGACACCAATAAGCTGGTTTGATGTGCCGCTGCTCATGTTGCACCAGGTGCTGCCGTTGTAGTGCAGGATGGTGCCGGAAAGGCCCACTGCGAAGACGTCCTGAGAGGAACTGCCCCAGACACCAGTAAGCAACTTTGATGTGCCGCTGCTCATGTTGCCCCAGGTGCTGCCGTTGTAGTGCAGGATTGTGCCGGCGTCCCCAACTGCAAAGAAATCCGAAGACGAGCTGCCCCAGACACCAATAAGGTGGCTCGAGATGCCGCTGCTCATGTTGCTCCAGGTGCTGCCGTTATAGTGCAGGATTGTGCCGGCATCCCCTACGGCGAAGACATCAGAGGAGGAGGTGCCCCAGACACCAATAAGCAGGTTGGAGTTGCCGCTGTTCATGTTGCTCCAGGTGCTGCCGTTGTAGTGCAGGATTCTGCCGGCATCCCCTACGGCGAAGACATCAGAGGAGGAGATGCCCCAGACACCATAAAGCACGTTCGATGTGCCGCTGCTCATGTTGCCCCAGGTGCTGCCGTTGTAGTGCAGGATGGTGCCGGAAAGGCCCACTGCGAAGACGTCCTGAGAGGAACTGCCCCAGACACCAGTAAGCACGTTCGAGGTGCCACTGCTCATGCCGCTCCAGTTGCCGCCGTTGTAGTGTAGGATGGTGCCGGAAAAGCCCACGGCGAAGACGTCCGAAGAGGAGCTGCCCCAGGCACTAACAAGGGTGTCACCCTGTGGTAGGGGATTCTGCCAGCCCCAGCCGTCAGCGCTGACAATGGTGCCAGCGGATGCGGGTAATGGTAAACAGAATGACAAACTCAAAATGGTTGCCAGTATAAATATGACGATGAGCCTTTCCTTCGAGCAGTGCATCGATCCTCCTTAGGTCACAAATGGTCAGGCTGTGAAGAACTGAAGGTAACCTTGTCGGAGACGAATTATGCCACAGGGACGAACGACTGTCAATCGGAGGTGACTGATCTATCTGAGCGAGAGCAGTCGCTTTCTGCGTCTTCGCCCATGCCTGAGTCCAAATTGGTGCGAAAGTAGTCATACC
Organism: Dehalococcoidia bacterium; assembly: GCA_034409195.1. Classification (GTDB taxonomy): domain Bacteria; phylum Chloroflexota; class Dehalococcoidia; order SZUA-161; family SZUA-161; genus JACWAE01. The sequence continues at coordinate 7,082 of DAOUMT010000251.1, read as the reverse complement.
TTAATCAGAAGTGAGGGGATTACAGCTACGCTGCGGGGCAACACACTAAATGCTACTTCAACATCTTTAGCCTACCAAAACAGTTTCCTTGTCGAGCGCCGCATTCTCCTAATTATGATACAAGCTGCTGCGGGTATCCCTTTTGGGAGTGGCTTGGGCAATATAAAGAAAGAATTGAGGATAATGCACAATTCTGACGTTTGTTACCCAGGTAATCTCTCTCCAGATGGTGGTCCAGCTACGAATGATACCTTCCTATTCAGTCGAAACTTTTTTCCACAGCATCTGTCCTGTCTCTTTGTCCACAAGCGCGTCTGGATACGTGCGGCGGTCTGATGGTGGTCGCCAAGGCCACGGACGCCTGTTATAACGTATTCTGAGTGCAAATAGCTCACTGAGCACTTCTGCCTCTATCTGCTTGAATTTTGCACCGTGCTTTAGGCCAGTGCGGAAGTGGATGACCTCATGAGTTACATAATACTTTTGGTAGGCTTGCCTTCTACATTTCTCGCCCAATACCCAGTCCGGCAAGGTGATCCTTCCTGTCTTGGTACGAGCAAGCCCTCTCTTGACGGGTTTGATTTCTACCATAGGGGTAGTTGTCAAGCCGAGATACCGCGCTACGCGGTTTGCAATAGGCTGCAATCGATATTGGTTCATCACTACTCGCCTCCATCCGTATTCTGCTCAGCTGAAGCTACATGCGTATTATAAAAGCTGAGAACTATGCAAACTTGAACTTATTATTTATTTGTTGTTGATCGGCTGGCTTGGTTAACCATTCCTCGGTTTTAGTATATTGAATAACAAATGGTGATGACTCCGGCTAAAATAGAACGGTGCAGATTACAAACACCAAATCTAAAGTAGGAGGAGCCATCACAAATGGAGAATATCGCAGCCAGGAAACTAAAGCAAGTGCCCGAGGGATACCTGATCATAGGAGTTGACCCTCACAAGAAGAGGCATGCAGCAGTGGCTATTACTCAGGATTTCACCATCCGGGATAAATTCAAATTTGATAATACCAGAGAAGGTCTGGAGACCATGTTACGCCGAGTTGGGACGGAAATGGTGAAATACGGTTGCCGGGGTATCATGTTCGCTATCGAGACGGGAGGCCACTACTGGCGAAATATCGCCTACTTTCTGGATGAGCAAGGCATTCCCTTTCGTTTCATCAACCAGTTTACCTTAAAGCGGAGGCGGGAAGGGAAGGATCTCAATCGTAGAAAGAATGACTATCGCGATAGCGAGGTTGCAGCGCAGCTCTTATGTACCGGGGAGTTTACTGAGAGCACGATACCGCAGGGGGTTTATGCTGAACTACGTACCGCCCACAATGCCTATCGCCGGCTGGTCAAGGAGAGGACCAGAATAACGAATCTAATAAAAGGGCTTCTGGACGCGCTTTTTCCTGAGTTCACCCTGGTCTTCAAAGACCCCTGTGGACTGACAGCTCTGAGCGTACTCTCCACCTGTGCTATCCCTGGCGTGATTGCCGGGATGACGGAGGAGGAATTTGTGGCTACAATTAAAGCCCAGCATCAGGGCCGCCTTATGCGAAAGAAACTGAGAGAGCTTCATCACATGGCGAGGGTGTCAATTGGCATTGCGGCAGGTGCCCGATCGATATCATCGGAGATTTCATTCCTGGTAGAGAAACTCGAGCTCATTAGAGAGCACATTTGTATTATAGAGAGGACCATGATCAGTCTGGTTGATGAAACAGAGGAAGGGAAATACCTGCTGTCCATAAGGGGACTCAATTATATCGCTGTGGCTGGATTACTGGCAGAGCTTGGTTGCTTCAAGTCATACCGGAATGCAAAGCAAATGATAAAGATGGCTGGCAGTAATCCCACAGAATCGGAATCAGCAGGAAAACGAGGCAGCCATACTCCGATGAGTAAACAAGGGCGTCCTGTGTTAAGGTACTGTGCGTGGACATCGGTTATTCCGATGCTGCGACTGAATCCGGATTTTCGTACCTGGGCCAAGCAGATGCGAGAGCGACCGGCACATGCCAATCCTCTCAATGGAAGGGAGATTGTGGGAGCAGCACTCAACAGGCTGTTTCGTCTGGCATTTGCCTTGGTTAAGAATCAGACTTATTACCAGGTTTCAAAACCAGAACTAACACTGGTAGCACTCTAGAATATCGGAGGGACGATAAAGCATCAGGGTGGGCAGGGAGACGCCGTTCTCGGTTTTGGGAGCTCAACTGAGCAAACCCGTGTGCACAACATGGTGCCCCTGCCTTCCTGGCAAAACCCGTATGAGGTATGATGGGACTCCGTCTCAGGCGGATGAACCCGTATCTAACAGCTAAATTGGGAGCCAGGTAAAAAGAGGCTGGGGTCTGCCCACCGATGTGAAGATAAAACAGAAGCGATGTTGCCGGAGCGCTTGACTAAAAAATATAGTATGTTGTTCGACTAAGCCAAATTCCGCAGAGTGTCATGACGCAGTATTTCACAGTCGTTTATCTTGCCCATCATTCGGGCAAGATGATATACTGCGAAAAGGCGCTTTACACGTAAGCGCGAGTCAGCTCAAGGGAAACGTGAACGTTGACACCACCTACTTATCATTTTGCCAAGTCTATCCCAACATATTGTATTCAGCGAGGAAGGCTATTTGTCAAATAATGGAATTTAGGGCAAAATATCCTCACTTACTTGCGCTGCAACTTAATTAGCAAAGGAGGTGGCATGACTCTTCCAAACTTTTCGTTGGAGGGAAAGGCAGCTATAATCACGGGCGGGAGCCGCGGGATCGGCAGAGCTATTGCCTTTGGGTTCGCTGAAGCTGGTGCGGCTGTGGCAATCTGTGCGCGGACCCCCTCTGATCTGGAGCAGGTAGCTGAACAGATCCGAGCCCGGGGTGGACGCTCTCTGGCAGTGCCCACAGATATTTCAAAAAAAGAGGATATCAACAACCTGGTGACAAGGACTGTAAAGAAGTTCGGCACTATTGATATCCTGGTGAATGGCGCCATTGAGTATGAACCAGGCCTCTTCTTGGAGCTTCAGGATAAGGATTGGGAAAAGATGATAAATAACTACCTCAGAGGCTACTTCCGTTGTAGCCAGGCGTGTGCACGGGTAATGGCCGACCAGAAGAAAGGAAATGTCATAAACTTCACCTCTGTCGGCGGCATAAAAGCTCCTCCTGGTTATGGCCTTTATGGGGTAGTCAAGGCTGGTATCATAATGCTGACTAAGGTGATGGCGATAGAGTTGGCGCAATATAATATCAGGGTCAACGCCATCGCTCCTAGCCTGGTGCGTACCGAGGGCAGCAAGCCCCTCTGGAGTGACCCTCAGATACTGGACCTGATCACGCCGACGATCCCTCTCGGACGTATCGCCGAGCCAGATGAGGTGGTAGGGGTGGCCCTGTTTCTTGCTTCCAATGCTTCAAGCTATGTTACTGGGCATACTATCCTTGTCGATGGAGGCACCCTAGCGTAAGAGATTACCTTTACTCGATTACCTCTTCTCGGCACAGGCGTTCAAAGTCGCCCTCGCTGTAACCGAGTAAGGTGGTCAGGATTTCTTTGGTGTGCTCGGCATATAGTGGCGGGCGTGTCCGCACTTCTGCAGGAGTGCCAGAGAATTTATAAGGAGTATTCAGTAGCTTCACCGTGCCAGCCTTGGGATGCTCCAACTCCACCACCAGCTTGCGATGCTTTATCTGCGGGTCTGCGAAAGTCTCTTCAAAGGTATAAACCGGGCTGACGCAGACATTAGCCTTGTCCAGCAAATCTACCCATTCGTCGCGGTCTTTGGTAAGAAATATCTTGGAAAGTTCCCGGTACATCTTTTTCTGCTTGTGCTTAGGCGCCCAGTGAAGGTCGATGAAGTCTTCTCTTCCCACCAAGCGGCAGAGGTTGGCCCAGAGCCACGGTTCGAAACAGCCTACCGTGAAATATTTGCCGTCTCTGCCCTGATAGATATTCATCCAGGCCATGTCAGAGCCTGTAGGCAGATCCGAGCGCTCGGGACCCTTGCCACTTTGAAAGAACATCATGGCATGTGTCCAGAGGTAGAACACCACGCCATCAGTCATGGAGACATCGATATACTGCCCCTTGCCCGTCCTCTCGCGTGCAAGGAGGGCAGCGAGGATAGCGATGGTAGCCTGAGAAGTACCCCCCGCGAGATCGCCTATCTGGAAGGGAAGCTCCATAGGCGGTTTGCCCTTGGGTCCAACAAGCCCGGTCACCCCACTCAGAGATACAGCATTGAGGTCATGCCCTGCTCGCTGGGCATATGGGCCGTCTTGCCCGTAGGTTGTGACCGAGCAATAGACTAACCTAGGGTTAATCCTACTCACTGTCTCGTAGTCCACACCCAGGCGCTTGACCACTCCGGGACGATAGGTCTCGAGGATAACATCTGCTTTCTCAGCCAAACGGTAGAATATGTTTTTACCTTCTTCCTTCTTCAGGTTGAGAGCGATGCTCTTTTTGTTGCGATTCTGTCCAAGGTAACGGGGACCGGAATCATCGGTCATCAAGCTATGCAACTGTGAGGCGTAACGAGGTGTCTCCACAGTAATCACCTCGGCGCCGAAATCGGCCAAAATCATAGAGCAGTACCTTCCTGGACCATACCGTGACAAGTCTATGACTCTAGTTCCGTCTATCAGTCCCATAGTCTCCCTCCCTATTGCTTCAAGTGCCATAAGCATATCATGTGGAAGGTGGTAGTGCAACGCCGCCCTAAAGGAGGAGTCGTCAGTCGTTCCGGTGCTACGACTGAATTCGGTGATATTAAAGTATGTCCATCCGAGGATTTGAAGACGGTGCGTATTAAGACTAGGCTAGGCGTAAACTCAGGTGAGGGGGTGGCGATCAAAAGCATTGTAGTAAAGTGCTCTTTGCTCCACCAAAGCTGTCAATAGGCAGAACGCTCATAACCAGGTTTACATACTGGAAAATATTCCTAAAGCAGGTATTGCGATAAGGAGCTAGCCCGGCAAGACATTAACCCCGCAGTCGTTGCGTAATGCTCATATCTTATTATTATTGTTACTTCGGGCTAAATTGAAACATCCAGCTAAATCCATACCTGTCAGTCAGGTCTCCGTAAGTTCCAAAGAACTCTTCTTTTAGAGCGTGCTTGGCTTGTCCTCCTTGTGATAGCTTTGAGAAAAGCGTTTCGATTTCCTCTTTGCTCTGGCAAACAAGACAGAGAGAAAGGGTATTGCCATGTTGGTATTCTTCTTGCCCAAACGTGTCGGAACCCATTAGCATTACGGTGCCGCTCGTAAGTACGGAATGTAATATTTTGCTATGCATTTGAGCGGGCATCTGGGATGCCATTGGCGAATCTCCAACCGTGATCATCTCCAGCTTTCCACCCAAGCACTTCTTGTAAAACTCCATTGCTTCTTTGCAGTTACCGTTGAATTTCAGGTAAGCATTAAATTCTGCCATTTCTCCATCCTTTAACTTTTCTTCATTTTTTCCAGCAGCTCATCGAGACGCTCATATGAATCATTCACTCCTTCTTCCATACCGGACTGCAACATCCCATCGCGATCGGCAACTGATTGGAAGACAGATTGAATTGTCAGCCTGGTCTTGCCGCCGGATATTTCCTCCAACCTCGCCGTTTCCAGGCTGACATGCCCCTTTTCCGGTAGGCCCTCGAATTCAAATGTATCGATCATTAACGATGGAGAGACTTCATGAAATACTCCGTGGAATGCGTACTTATTGCCTTCCTTGTCTTCATGAATATATCGCCAGCTTCCGCCACTTCTCGGCTCGAATTTCTCAAGAGTCATTTTTAATCTACGCGGCCCAAGCCACTGTTTATATAGTTTTGGGTCTGTGAAGGCTTTGAAAACGAGTTCTCGGGGCGCGTTAAACTCCCTTGTGATTACAATCTCTTGTTTCCCAGGTTCTGCAATAATATTTGTTAGCTGTTTCATTGTCTTACCTCCCCCACTTCCATAATTAGGATGTCGCCGGCACCAATTTGTAGATTTTGCCAGCTGCTCCACTCGGACCTGCACTTGGCTGGTGAGCACATAGAGTTCGTGGCTCTTATTCCCTCCAAAGCCGAGCACGTAAACGTCTTAGTAACTCTTATACCATCCTTCGACCAAGTCGGGGAAACGGCCGTCTCCGGGCCCTGTTTTCACGTACCAGGGAGTACCAAACTTGTCTGCAATACTGGCTAGCTCTTTAAGCCTTGATGCAGTCTGGTTTTGAAAGAAGGCAAGTCTCTTTTCCCTGGAACCAGTACCCGCCGCTTCTTGCCATAAGGCTCGCCCGGCCATAAAACCAGAAGCGCCGGCCCGGCAAGCTATCTCAACCTCTTTTTTGAAACGTCGAAAGTCAGTGCCGGCGCTGAGCAGCACCCAGGGTAAACGGGAAGCCTGGGTCAAATCCAGGCAATACTTCCTCAGTTTGGTTTCATTTTTTTCATAATTTATGTCTGCCGGGAACTCTGACTTGAGGATATCGATGGGCAACTCGGTCAGTTTCCTGGCTGCCTCTATAACTAGCTCTGGTTTCTTCCGTGAGAATTCCTCTGGGTTATCTCCTTCTTTTGCCGTAGGGTAGCTCACTGATTCGACCAGTAAAGGTATGTCCTCTTCAATGCATTCCCCGGCCACCCGGCGTACCAGTTCCAACTGTTTTGAAGCCACTTCCTCAAGGTCGGCCCGGAAGTAGATAAGAAGTTTGACTGCAGAGGCACCCATCCTTTTTATCTTCTTTACGTTCCATTCAGGCAAAAGCTCTGTGATTCTGGCTGCCTTCTCGCCGACATAGCCGCTTTTTTCGATGCTGACAAGAAGGCCGGAATGTCCGGGCAAGACTCCAGCGGTTATCGCCTGGCCGGCCCCATATATAGGATCAAGCAATATGGCGCTGGCGAAGGGCGATATAGCGCGGCACAGGTCGAGCTTGAAATCCACCATACTCTCGTAGCTTACGGCATCAGGATTACTGCTATTCAGAGAACGCTTAAGCGACTCACGGTGGTCGATTGCGCAGACGGTCAAAATGCCTCTGGGATTGGCAAGTTGTTGAAGCCCTCGCAGTTTACCTATCGACAGTG
>DAOUMT010000250.1:0-1769 GCA_034409195.1 Dehalococcoidia bacterium | reverse complement strand
CTATGATAGTATCAAGCTAAGTAACGAACTCGCTGCCCTTTATGGGGACGGGACGGCGTCTGCCGCTGGCGTCGGGCTCGCCCAGCTCCATGCGTATGCACTCCAGCTTCAGTTTGTGTCCCTCGCGGGTAACCTTGGAAGGGGCAGCCAGATAGGTGACCTCTATGCCCTCCTCTAGTGCTGCGTCTACCTCCTCCGGATTGGCCGGCATCTCGGCACGTGTGCGGCGGTAGATTATCTTCACATTTTTGGCGCCCAGGCGCAAAGAAATGCGGGCTGCATCTATAGCGACATTGCCTCCACCGACCACGCCCACCTCCTTGCCCACACTTATCTTCTCGCCCAGATTGACTCGCCGTAAAAACTCGGCCGATTCGATAACACCGGGCAGGTTATCGCCCTCAACACCCAGGCTCATCCCCTGATGCGACCCCAGGCCGAGAAAGACAGCGTTATAGCCCTGCTCGAAAAGCGAGTCCAGCGAATCGACCTTTGTGTTCACCTTGATCTCCACTCCGAAGCTCTTGATATCTTCGATCTCGCCTCCCAGTACATTTCGCGGCAGACGGTACTCCGGTATCCCCACCCTCATCATGCCGCCCGGTTCGGGTAGAGCCTCGAAAACGGTTACCTCATGGCCCTGCTTGGCCAGATAGTAGGCAGCAGTCAATCCCGCAGGGCCTGCGCCCACCACCGCCACTTTCTTGCCGGTGGACGGCAGCTTCTTAGCTCGCTTCTTCCAGGAATCGTCGCTGTTATCGGCAGCGTAGCGCTTCATCATCCTGATGCAGAGCGGCTTGTCCACCTCTTTGCCGCGCTGGCAGGCCTGCTCGCAGGGATGGACGCAGACACGCCCCAGCGAGCCGGGGAAAGGCACTTTCTCCCGAATCACTGCCAGGGAAGCCGACGGCCTGCCTCTGGCGATGAGGCGCAGGTAGCGGGGGATATCTATGCCGGCAGGACAGGCCTTATGGCAGGGGTAGGCGAACTCGATGGCCCTGGCACCTCTGATGTCGTCACAGACCCGTACGCAGCGTTCACAGAGGATGCAGTAATTATTGTCGCGGATCCAGAAGGGACTGTCCTCCCGTATGGGCAGCTTCTTAGGAATATATTCGAGGAACTCGTCGAGACCGATATGGTCGATGGCTCTCTGTAGCTCTCCGTTGCTGCCCTTGAAGCTGGTCTCGTAAGGAGTGACATCTCCTCCTTTGAGGAAAGTATAGGGATATCTGGAAAGCATGAGCCTCAGGCTGTGATAGCGCAGCTTTTGCAGCCGCAGCTTATTTGTATAGACCACCATCCGTTCCGCTACAGGGGTGATACAGGCCAGTTGGGGCTCGACCACGCCTTTCACCTCGACGACACAGAGGCGGCAGGCCCTGTCGGGCTGTACCTCAGCCAAGGGTTTCAGGCCGGGGTAGTTGCAGAGGGCCGGTATATAGATGCCAGCCTTCTCGGCTGCCTTGAGTATGGTTGTCCCTTCCTCAACCCTGACCTCACGCGAGTCGATGGTAAGAACGATCTCTTTCATTTAGCACCCCACTATGGTGTCATTACCACGAAAATAGAAGTAGGGCAGGTTTCCTAACCTGCCTGTACTGATGAAGTATTCGGTCGCCTAATCCCCCTACCCCCTTTAGAAAGGCATGAATATACTTTACAAATCACAGAAAGGGGGATAAGATGATAGGTAAGCTTATCACACTGGAGGAATTAATGAAACAGTTTAAGGGGTCATTATTCACAGAGGTTAGTGCCCTTTTAGG
>DAOUMT010000249.1:0-8487 GCA_034409195.1 Dehalococcoidia bacterium | reverse complement strand
TCCTTATTCCCAATGGAGGGCGGAGCACGGCACAGGCTATGTCACATTCGATGATTACTACAAGGACAGGATAATTGCCTGGCCTTACCGCAGGTGGAATTGCGCTCTCATCAGCGAGGGCGCCTGTTGCCTTCTGATGGGTTCGGAGAAAGTGGCGAAGAAATATACGAACAACCCGATGTGGATTGCTGGTGTAGGTATGGGGACGGACTCGATGAGGCCCGGAGACAGGCTGGTGGACTGGGCATATCACGGCGTGTATAAGGCAGAGGAGAAACGATATCCGAAGAACGTTGAAAGACCTGTAACACCTTACCCGGAGATGGCCAATTTCGGGTTTGCCAGGGAAGCGGCGAAACAGGCTTATGCTCAGGCTGGCATCAGGAATCCACTGAAGGAGATAGATTTAGCCGAGCTATTTGCCCCGTATGACGGTGTGGAGCTTTGCCTGTATGAAGACCTCATGTTTTGTCAACGCGGCGAGGGCAAGACTCTGATTCGCGAGGGTGTGGTGGAGCGTGGCGGTGAACTGCCCTGCCAGCTCAGTGGCGGCCTGACGGCCTTCACGCATCCGGTGGGCGCGACATCGCTGCTCCAGACCCTCTTCCTGTACTGGCAACTGGCTGGATTGATTAGGAAGAAACTTGGTGATGCGACGCTTCAGGTTAAGAGGGCAAAGAAGGCTATCACCACGGGGCATGGTGGAACGGGGTGCCAGGGCGGAGTGATTATCTATTCCAGGGATTAGCTTTGGAGGTAGAAAAATGGCAGAAGAAGTCAAGATAATAGAGGATAAAGCCACACCTATTAAGAAGGAGTGGGAGGAGTACGCCAGAAAAGGCAACTGGACTGTTAAAGGTTACGAAATGGTGAGGGCTCTTTCTGGGCCGGGAAGAATCGAAGACGGCGAAGAAGAAGATTTTATGGTCATCTACCGGCCTCACGGCGTGCTCTATCGCCACAGCTACGGGCTGGTTTCTAAGTTCTTTAAGGGACTAATAGATAAGACGCTGTTCGGCACGAAATGCCCTGTATGCAAGACAGTCTACTGTCCGCCCAGAGTCCACTGCTGGAATCCGAAATGCAGGGTTGCAGAAACAGAGTGGATAGAGTTGCCTCTGAGAGGCAAAGTCCACACATTTTCCGTGATGCTTTTTTCAGCGGATGCTTTTCTGGAGATGTTGCCATTTGTTCTCGGATATGTTCAAATCGACAGTGCTCATACAGCGCTGCCCATCCAGGTAGTGACTGCGCCAACCGATGTCTTCGTGGGCCAGAAAGTCAAGATAAAGTTCAGAGAGAAGAGGAAAGGCGACCTTATGGATATCTATGCCGTTCCCGCTAAGGGGCAGACTGCCCCTGAAGATTCTTGCCTTCATAAAAACAATAGAGATATTGAGCATTTGAACCGCGATTTGGAGAACACCTATGCCTTCTTGAACAAGCGGTTCGGCATCAAAAAAGCGGAGGTTGAAAGAAGGTGGAAAGCAAAATAGAAAATCTATAATATCTGTCTTGGTCTAATATTGAAGCAGAATAGTGAGGTGGCCCGACTTTATACTGTATTAGAGAGAATAATAACGAAGGCTTTCGCCGAAATGTGCTCGTTTTCTTAGTCGCACAGGCGAACGAACTCCAAAAAGGGAGGCCGAAATGATGCCCGGTGACATCAAAACGGTTGCTGTAGTTGGTGGCGGGACTATAGGGGCTGGCTGGGTAACACTCTTTGCTACGAAGGGTTACAACGTAAACCTGTACTCACGTAGGGCAGAGACGCGAGAAAGGTCATTGCAACTCTTTAAGTCGAATATTGCCTTTATGGCACATAAGAATGTCATAGGTAACAAAGTAGCTGAAGATTCATTGACCAGGGTTAGTTTGTTTGAAGAGATGAAGCCAGCAGTTGAGCAAGCTGACTTTGTGATTGAATCGGTAGCCGATGACTTGGACCTAAAGGAAGCTATTTTCAAGGACTTAGACATTTTCTCTCGTGAAGAGGTTATTCTTGCCAGCAGTTCCTCAGGACTATTAATGACTGAGATTCAAAAGGTTACGAAACACCCAGGGAGATGTATTATTGCCCATCCCTGGAATCCGCCCCATTTAATACCTCTTGTTGAAGTTGTACCCGGCAAAAATACGGGACCTGATACTACTGATTTCACCTATAACTTCATGTTGAGTTTGGGTAAAGTGCCGGTATTGGTTAAAAAGGAAGTTAATGGCTATATCGGTAATCGACTTGCCGCTGCTTTATGGCGTGAGGCAATTGATCTGGTGCAGAAAGGCGTTGCCAGTGTGGAAGATGTTGATAAGGCGCTGTATGCAGGACCGGGAATAAGATGGGCATTTATGGGGCAACATCTTATCTATCATCTTGGCGGTGGCAAAGAAGGCATGGGTCGTTTCATCGACCATCTGGGAAGAACCACCTTCAAGTCGATATGGGAGGACATGGCAACCTGGAGTTACATATCTGACTCCACAAAAACAATGCTGATTGAGGGAGTTAGAGAGGAAGCACGTGGCAGGCAGATGGACGAACTAATACAATGGAGAAACGATAAGCTTATAGAGCTTTTAAAAGTGATATATGGCTAGCAAGGAGGTCGGCATGGCGGGCCCTCTGGAAGGCATAAAAGTAGTTGACTTTTCTACCTGGGCAGTAGGACCGGCGACTTGTGAGGTTCTGGGTGATTGGGGAGCAGATGTCATAAAAATAGAACATCCTGAGGGAGGTGACCCAACCCGGGGTTGGCGAGGCATAGCCTGGATGCCGTCAGGCTCGCCTTCTAATGTCGGCTGGCTCGCTGATAACCGAAGCAAGAAAAGTATAACATTAGACCTGTCTAAGGATGAAGGCAAAAAAGTGGCTTACAGGCTGATTGAAAAGGTAGATGTTTTTGTTTCCAATCTGCCAGCCGATTCGTTGAAAAAATTACGTATGGATTATGAGACATTAAAACTCATTAATAGTAAGTTGATATATGGTCACGTCACAGGGTATGGAAACAAAGGCTCGAGTGCACTAAGACCCGGTTATGACTACACTGGTTTTTGGGCCAGCTCCGGCATAATGTCTCTTATGGGTGAAGCTGGCACACCTCCCGGTTTTTGTCGTCCTGCCTTTGGAGACCATGTGACCACTGGATATCTGGTCGCCGGTATACTCGCTGCTCTATATGCCAGGGAAAAGTCTGGTGTTGGTCAGCGGGTAGATATCACGCTCATGGGCACAGGCCTGTGGGCAGTTGACTGGCAAACACAAGCAACCCTTCTTACGGGCAAAGATGCTGAGAGGGCAAACAGAAAGAAGATGCCTAACCCTATGGCTAATAGTTATCAGGCAAAAGATGGACGTTGGTTTATGCTTTTTATGCTGTTCCCGGAGCGCTTCTGGCCTCCTTTTTGCAAGGCTTTAAATATAGAACACCTGGAACATGACCCTCGGTTTGATACTACAGAGAGGCGGGCCCGGAACTGTGAAGAACTCATTTCCATTATTGATGAAGTTATGGCTAGCAAGACTTCGGCTGAATGGGCATCTATTTTTGGAAGATATGACTTGGTATGGGCTCACGTACATACTATCTTAGATGCTGTCAATGACCCTCAAACTAAGGCCAATGAATTTGTGGTTGAAGTAGACCACCCGGAGATAGGCAACTTAAAAATGATGAATTCACCTATCAGATTTAGCGAAACACCGCACGAGGTGAGGATACCACCCCCTCTGCTGGGGCAGCATACCGAAGAAGTTCTCCTGGAGCTAGGTTACGATTGGGATAGTATTGGAAAACTGAAGGGAAAAGGGGTAATAATGTAAAATCGTTAGTTTGCTAGTTGCCGCCCACAGGATTATTCTAAAAAGCAAGATAATGAGGAAGCCAAAGATTTAGAGAGGCTCCAGAATATCTGACAACAGGAAAACAGAAAGGAGGGAGACATGGCCTTCAAGTTTCCCTCAGACGAGTGGGTCAAGGAATTTGCCAAACAAATTAATGCCAGCAAGGCTTATGAGGAGTCTGGCAAGGACTGGGAAGGGGACTGGATATTCATTGTGGAAGCGGACGAGGCTTATCCGAAGACGGTCTACTTCTTTATCGGCCTGTATCATGGCAAGGTCACAGATGCTGTTATGATTGAAAACGAGCATGCAAAGGAAGCGCAGTATTTCATGCGGGGCTCTTTTACCACCTGGCGCAAGACCATTGAAGGTAAGCTGGATCCGATTCAAGGACTGATGACACGCAAGTTCAAGTTGAAGGGCAATCTGATGAAGGTCTTACGATATCCCAGGTCGGCCAAGGAGTTAGTCAACTGCGTTATGCGCGTTCCTACCGAATTCCCGAGCTAGTGCCAGCACGACCAGTCTAAATCGTTCATCGGAGGTTGCAGGGTGTGGAACTTCATCTCGCCTCGAATCGTTTTCGGCGAAGGGGCATTGGATGTACTTGACGAGTTGCAGGGGAAACGTGCCCTTATCGTAACTGATAAGACCATGGTTCAAGTTGGCCTAGTGGAGAAGGTCAAGAGGCATTTTAACAAAACTGACATTGAGGTGTATGTATTTGACGAAGTCGAGCCTGATCCTAGCGTGCAGACGGCGCAGAGAGGTGCTGAGGTAGCCCAGGATTTCAAGCCCGACTGGATTATTGGCCTCGGTGGTGGCTCGTCTATTGATGCGGCCAAAGCGGTCTGGGTCTTGTATGAACGGCCTGATATTGAGCCTGCTGCTATTGCCCCTGTGGGAGACCTGGGTCTGCGCAAGAAAGCGCGACTCATCACTATCCCTACCACCAGCGGTACTGGCGCTGAAGTGACCTGGGCTATTGTTTTGACCGATACTGAAGAAAAACGCAAGATGGGACTGGGCCATCCGGAGAATATTGCAGACATTGCAATAGTGGATCCTGAGATGGCGGCAGGCATGCCAGCCCGATTGACCGCCGATACCGGACTCGATGTCTTGGTTCACGCTGTGGAGGGTTATACCTGCAGTTGGCACACTGATCTGACCGACGGTCTCTGTTTGCAAGCTGCACGCCTTGTGTTTAAATACTTATCGCGAGCCGTAAGTGACGGTCAGGATATGGAAGCTCGTGAGAGGATGCATAATGCTGCAACCTGTGCCGGGCTCGGTTTCGGCAACTCCATGGCTTCAATGGCACATGCCATGGGACATTCTCTGGGCGGCGCATTCCACGTCCCCCACGGCCGTGCTGTAGCCCTTTTCCTGCCATACACCATAGAGTTCTTTGCATCACAAGCGCCGGGGCGCTTCGCCGAGATGGCCGCTTTCGTAGGCTATTCCAACGCTGGGGGTGAGAAAGACGCAAGGGCATTCGCTCAACATATCCGTGAGTTGTGTCGCAGGGTTGGCAATCCGACCAGTGTTGCTGAAACTGGCATCGAGCGCAAAGCTTACGAAGAGCAATTGGATAAATTGGTTGACGATGCCTTAAACGACACTCAAATGGTCACCGCCCTTCGAACACCGCCTGTCGAAGAGATGCGCCAGCTTTTCCTCTATGCCTATGATGGTCGGAGTGTTGACTTCTAAAATTTCAGGTGTCAAAAAGAAATAATGAACGGCTATCTGGGTAAAATTCTACATGTTGACCTCAGTACAGGGAGACTGTGGGATGAACCTCTCAAAGAAGAACTTGCTCGAGCATTTGTTGGGGGCAGCGGCCTGGCTGCTCGTCTCATTTACGATAGAATAGACAGGGATACCGACCCTCTCGGACCTCAAAATCCTCTCGTCTTTATGACGGGCCCACTTGTGGGCACTGCTATGCCTTCGGCAGGTCGCTACAGTATCTGCGCTATTTCTCCACTCACCCGTATCTGGGGCGAAGCTAATAGCGGCGGTTATTGGGGTCCTGAGCTTCGCTTTACAGGTTATGATGGCATAGTAATTACCGGCATTAGCAGCAAACCCGTGTGGCTGTCTATAGTAGAAGGTAGTCCTCAGTTGCGTGATGCTTCGAATATCTGGGGCAGCGACTCATATGTAACTCAGCAAATGATACGGGAGACACTGGGCGATCAGAAAGTCCGAGTGTCATGCATAGGCGTTGCTGGAGAGAACAAGGTCAAGATGGCAGCGGTGATGAATGACCACGGACGTGCCGCGGGTCGAACCGGCATGGGCGCCGTTATGGGCGCAAAGAAGCTCAAAGCAATAGCCGTACGTGGTTCCGCTAAAGTTCCGCTGGCAGATGCGGAACAGTTTAAGACGTTGGTACGTGGCATCATTGCAGAACTGGAAGATGCTATATTGCCCAGGGCACTGCGGCTGGCTGGCACTGCTTCCACTTTGGATGCATTAACGGAGATATATGGCGACATGTCCGTACGTTACTACCAAAAAGGTTACTGGGATCAGGCTACCAATCTTTCCGGTATTGTGATGGCCAATCAATATCAAAACAAGATATATGCATGTTATAAGTGCCCCATTGGCTGCGGACGTGAGACAAGAGCCCCCAGATATGGTCTGGATAGAGTAGATGGCCCCGAGGCTGAAACAATATTCGCTCTCGGGTATACAATGATGGTAGATGACCTCCAGGCAGTCATCTATGCCGGGCATCTCTGCAACCTCTATGGTATGGACACTATCAGTACGGGATGCACCATCGCCCTGGCCTGCGAGATGTTCGAGCGCGGCATCATAGGCCCCGGAGACACGGGTGGTTTGGATATACGCTACGGCGACGTAATGATGATACACCACCTGATCGATATGATAGGCCGCAGAGAAGGCTTCGGCGATGTGCTTGCTGAAGGTAGCGCTACCCTGGCCGAGCGATTCCACGTACCCGAGTTGGCAGTGACCGTGAAAAGGCTAGAGGTGCCCATGCACGACGCCAGAGCTTTCGCCGGGATGGCAGTGAGTTATGCCCTGTCGCCGTGTGGCGCCAGTCATATGCAGGGCGACATGTACGCTGTGGACATGGGTCAGTGTGAAGTTCCGGAGATTGGTATCGAGTTAGGCGACCGATTTGATTCCTCCCAGGAAAAGGGACGCGTCGCGGCTAGGCAACAGATATGGCGCAACCTGTATAATGCACTCACGCTCTGCCAATTTCAGGACATCGGCGTGGAGAAGATGCTGACAGCACTGAAATGCGTCACTGGCTGGGATTTAACGCCAGATGACTTGCTAAATATGGGAAAGCGCATCGTCACTCTGAAACGTATGCTGAATATCCGTCGAGGCATCACGCGTGCCGATGATACCCTGCCGTCCTTATTGTTGAAGCCTTTCAAAGAAGGCGGCACCGAAGGGAAGGTTCCCGATATAGACGCTCTAATTAAGGGAGCTTACTTTGAGTATGGTTGGAATTCAGCTACTGGCAAGCCAACCCCGGAGACGATTACAAAGTTGGGTTTGGATTTTATCAGTAAGTCTCCATAAATACTTGGTCGCTCAGACAATCCAGTTTTATAGTCCCGCAAAATTGATTCTACAACAATGGTATGTGATACAATAAAAATATATGCAGTCTTAGGAGTGCAGAATGGCCCATCATAAGGTAAAAAATGGAAAGCTCGTTCCTGCTTCAAGAATACAGGTTATGATAGATAACTTCTATGCTCGAAACGAGCCCATGATTTTGCGGCTATTAGATGCAACAACCCGCTTTTTCTTAAAGCTCAGGGCGAAACCTGTACTCTGGGTGCTGTCGCGGTTACTCGGCACAGTATTCCCTACCGCCGAGGTGGTCACTACTGAGCGTGCGATTGATTTCCTAGACGCCATATCGGTACTGGACAAAACTGAAATCGCTGTTGGGCCGTGTATGTGTCAGAAGGCGTTGAAAAAAAGAAATGGGACATATGTCAAAGATATGGTTATTCTTTACGGCGCAGAAGCATACAAAATGGCATATCCGGAGTACAAGGACCTGAGCACAAATGAGGCAAAGGAACTCCTACGCAAATTTCAAGAGGAAGGTTTAATGCCTACCTTTTATACTTGTTTTCGCAAAGGTGGTTGGATTTACTCTATCTGCAACTGCGAGGGTAAGATATGCTTCCCGTTCAGAGCGCATCAGGCAGCGGGAGCGGTGATGTACCCGGGCCCTGATATAGTATCCTTGAACACTGATGAATGCATCGGGTGCGGTACGTGCGTTGAGCGCTGTCACTTCGGTGCCAATACCCTGGTGGAGGGAATCTGCCAGGTGGACCTTTCTAAGTGCTATGGCTGTGGCGTATGCATCCCAACGTGTGAGGGCCAGGCAAGAAAAATGGTGGAACGCGCCGGGTATCATCCACGCTACTATCCCGTAGGGCTGGTCAACAGGGCCGCAGCCTAGTATTTAACAGACTTCCCGTATTTCTCCCTCAGCTCCGTCTTCAGAACTTTCCCCATGGCATTGCGCGGGAGTGCGTCCATGAAGTCCACCGACTTGGGCTTTTTATAGCTTGCCAGATGCTGTTTACAGAAATCTATTACCTCTTTGTCTGTTATCT
>DAOUMT010000248.1:0-2575 GCA_034409195.1 Dehalococcoidia bacterium | reverse complement strand
GCAAGAAAACTCCGCCCTGCCTGGATACTCTGCTTAAGTACAAATGGAAAAGAGTTGTCGTGGGAACTATAGACCCAAATCCCAAGGTGAACGGCAGGAGCATCGAGATACTGAAACAAAAGGGCATTGGGACGAAAGCCGGTGTTCTCCGGGAAGAATGCCAGAGGCTCAATGAGGTCTACTTTAAGTACATTCAAACCGGGATACCCTTTGTCACACTGAAGTATGCACAGACCCTGGATGGGCGAATTGCCACCGCCACAGGGGATTCTAGATGGATAAGCTCCCAGCCGTCTCTGAAGTGGGCGCACAGGCTGCGCAGCCTTCATGACGCAGTTCTCGTAGGAGTTGGCACTGTGCTGAAGGATGACCCCCAACTGACGGTGCGCCTGGTGAGGGGCAGAAATCCCCTGCGTATAGTTGCCGACAGCAGATTAAGGATACCCTTAAGTATGGGGATACTGAGAGAGCAGGAAATAGCGCCCACTATTATCGCTGCCACCTCGCAGGCAGATATTGAGAAAAAGCTCGCTTTGAATGTCATGGGTATCGAGGTGCTGACAGTCGAAGAAGACAGCGAAGGCATGATAGACCTGAAAGATATGCTCCAGAAGCTGGGGAAGAAGAATATTTCCTCCGTTCTGGTTGAGGGCGGAGCTACAACTATCACCTCATTTATTAGCCAGTGGCTGGCGGATAAGCTAGTAGTGATTATGGCCCCGAAGATTATGGGGAAGGGGGTTGAGGCGGTGGGGGACCTAGGGGTGCTGCAGGTCGGCCGAGCCATGAAGCTCACTTTCGAGAAAGTCTACCGCAGAGGAGAAGACATAGTGGTAGAAGCGAGGGTGTAGAGAGTTCGGGTAGAGTCAAAAATTCTTCGCTTTGCCCAGAATGACATTTAATAGGTCAGCCGAGGTGTGACAAGAACTGCGGATAGCCTGGAGCGGGTGCTCCAACCTACCCATCAAAAGGGGGTTAACATGGCAGAGCGGGCTCTTTCCGGAATGCGTGTGCTCGACCTAACTCATTATATCGCCGGCCCTTACTGTACCAAAATGCTGGCTGACTATGGGGCTGACGTGGTCAAGGTGGAGAGGCCGGGATGGGGTGATGCTGCCAGGTCACTGGGGCCTTTCCTCAACGATGAGCCTAATCCTGAGAAAAGTGGGCTCTTTTTGTACCTCAACACTAATAAAAAGAGCATCACTCTCAACCTGAAAAGCGCCGCGGGCGTGAACATTCTCAAGCAGCTTGTCAAGCAGTCGGACGTATTGGTGGAGAGCTTCAGCCCACGCGTCATGCCCGGCCTGGGGTTGGGCTACAAAACCTTGAAGAAGATAAACCCCGGCCTGGTGATGACCTCTATCTCCAGCTTCGGCCAGACCGGCCCTTACAGAGACTACAAAGCCACCGACCTGAATATCTGGGGGCTCAGCGGCATTCTCTACGAGTGCGGCGAGCCCAACCGCGAGCCCTTGAAGATGGGCAATAATGTAAGTGAGTATGTCGCCGGGCTGTACGCCGCGCTGACTACGTTATCTGCACTTTACTATCGTGACGAAGGTGGTGCTGTCGGGCAGCACATAGATGTCCCGATATGGGAATGCTTTCACACCATGCAGCCATCGATGACGCTGGTGTATTCCTATGCCGGGTTCGTAAGGAAAAGGGCGGGGGTACGTTTTCCCTGGGGCATCCTGCCCTGCAAGGACGGCTTTATCGGGTTCTACCTGCCCACTCAGACCCACTGGGAATCGCTCTGCGCTCTGATGGAGATGCCCGAGCTGAGGGAAAAACCTGAGTATGAGACGCCGATGCTGCGCGAGGAGCGGCGCGAGGAGGTAACGGCTATCATAGTCAACTGGCTCAAGGACAAACGCATGGACGACGTTTTCCATGCTGCCCAGGAACTCAGGCTGCCTTTGACTATCGTCCCCAACCCGGAGCAGTTGCTGGATACGCCGCAGCACAAAGCAAGAAAATATTTTGAGAAGATTGACCATCCTGAGACAGGCAGGCTCACCTATCCCGGGGCTCCTTTCAAGCTCAGCGAGACGCCGTGGTACGCCGGGCGGGCGCCGCTGCTGGGAGAACACAACCGTGAGGTTTACTGCGGGAGGTTGGGGTACAGTAAAGATGACCTGGTGAAATTGAAAGAGGAAGGCGTCATTTGAAAATTGAGGTAGGGGCAATTCATGAATTGTCCCTACGGGCGTGGTTGGAGCGGATGCTTCAACCTATCCAATATGTTTAGGGTTTAGAGATTAGTTTTTAGAGTTTACCGATAGGGGGTTGGCATGTCAGTACTACCGTTACAGGGCGTGAGGATAATAGATGCTTGCATTTACTGGGCAGGGCCAATGGCCACTTCGTTGCTGGCAGACCTAGGGGCCGAGGTCATCAAAATCGAGTCCATACAGCGCCTGGACTACCTGAGGTTGCTGGGCGGCTGGCCCAGCCCTGACGGGTACGAATGGTCTGCCGTATTCAACGGCGTCAACCGGAACAAGTACGGCATCACCCTCAACCTGAACCATCACAAGGGCAAGGAGATTTTCAAGAAACTGGTGAAAAT
>DAOUMT010000247.1:0-8071 GCA_034409195.1 Dehalococcoidia bacterium | reverse complement strand
GCTCAGGAAAGGGCTCTATCATCCCCAGCATAACCATAGGACACTGGCAGACCGGACGACCCCGTTTGTCCTTGGGTGGTATGTAACTTACTTCAACGAGGTCTTTTGTCCAGGTAATGGAACGTGGACCGAGTGGTGCCGGCAGGTTGGTCATGTGCTTTATGTATTCACTGCGGGTCATCTCCGGTTTGATGCCACATACCTGTACTGCCATAGGTGCACAAGCATTGGACATTTCCCTGAGGACGTTGTTGCGGTGCTTCGGCGGAAGCGCTCTGACCCCTTTTAGAAGTCCCGCTGCGATGCGAGGCAGCCACTCTTTATAGACCAGGTCCTTTATTTCGGCAGGCATGTCTGTGCTGTAGCTAAACTCCCCGGTTTCTCGTAGCGCCTCCGGTACTGCGGCCTTCTTGCGAGCCTTTCTAGCCATCTTCCCCTCCCCATTCGTGAATTATTCTTGGTGTTGGGTATTTTAACTGTTATTTAGGTGAGCAGGCAAATATTCATTGGTAGAGATAGATTGGAGCACCTGCCCCTACAATTCAGGTCATCAGGTGTTACACCTTATTTGCTAACGATCAATTGTAACCTGTATTCATCCCTTCGAATCGTTTGCCCTGCTGTTGGATATGGTCTCAAATAAAAGGATATTTGATATTCTTGGTAGGTCGCAGTGGTATATCGATCAGTCAGCCCAAGTTGGGTCAACACCATTCGATATGGAGAAGAGGCTTGCAGAATTTTAATAGTAGAACTGGCCCTGCCTGCCCAGATACAGGTTACATTGGCGGGGCAGCGGCTATCTTCGATTACGTCCTCAAGGGTGATTTGTAAATTCTGCCCCTTTATGACAGCAGTCTGGCCTATGGACAGGGAGAACCCCTGTCCCAGGTCAGCATTTACCTCGGCAGGCGCCTTGCCGCAGGCCGCAAGGGGCAGGATAAGAATTGTTATCATCGTTAACCAGAGAAAATAACGGAATATAACAGGTCTCATTTTATGACTCCATCTCTTTTACATTTTACGCGAGTTATGAGGGCGACCGGCCGGGCGCCCCTACTTACTCACTGACCTTCATATGTCATTCCTGCGGAAGCAGGAATCCAGGCCCCTCGTGTAGGTTGGAGCACCCGCTCCAACCTATCGGGCACAAAATTTTGTGCCCCTACACACTCTACTTACAACTCTATCTCTTTCAAATCTTTCGCTATCTTGAGCCTGGGCTCGGTAAGGGCTTGTATCTCTTCGGCGGTCCAGCCGGGGGCGACCTCCTTGAGCACCAGACCTTTTTTTGTCACCTCGATCACTGCCAGGTCGGTAACAATCAAATCCACGCACTCTTTGGCGGTCAGCGGATAGCCGCACTTCTTCACTATCTTGGGCTTACCGTCCTTTGTGGTGTGGTCCATGGTGATAATCATCCGCTTCGCACCTAAAGCCAAGTCCATGCCGCCGCCGATGGTGCCGCCCAGAGCGTCGCCTCCGGTGTTCCAGTTAGCCAGGTCGCCTTTCTCCGACACCTCCAGAGCACCCATGATGCTCACCAGACGGCCGCCCCTTATCATAAGGAATGAGACCATCACATCGAAGAACGCAGTCCCCGGCGCCAGCGTAAAGAACCTTCCACCCGAATCGACATAGTGGAACTCCGCTCTCTGTATCTCGTCCTCCATCACCAGCGGCCCATAGGCTACAGCGCCGCTCTCAGAGTGGAATATTACGCCCTCAGGCACATAGAGAGCACAGAGATTGGGTATCCCCACTCCCAGGTTGGCGTAGTCGCCCGCCTTCAGCTCCTTCGCTGCGCGCATGGCCACAGTGTCCCTGTCCAGCCTCTGCTTGAGCTTTCCATCCTTCGATTCCTCAACCCTGGGTTTCTCTTCCGCACATTTGCTGCGGAACAGCATCTTGCGCGCGATTTCGAGCTCGCCCAGCCTGCCTATAAGCGCTTTCTGTTTCGCATGGGTGCCGATGCCATCCTCGGGAATCTTCACCACCCTGTCTACAAATATCCCCGGTACCACGATATGTTCAGCGTCAAGCTCTCCTACCTCTACTATCTCGTCAACTTCGGCGATGGTCACCCTTGCAGCCATAGCCATCAATGGCTGGTCTCCCCTGAAGATGCCTTTAAAGACCAGATTGCCCAGCCTGTCCGCTTTATGCGCCCTGACAAAGGCATAATCCAGATTTATCGGCTTTTCGAAGATATATTCCCTGCCATCGATAACCCTGGTCTCTTTCCCCTCCCCGATCACAGTGCCCACGCCCACAGGATTGTAGAACCCGCCCAGCCTGGCTGCTCCGGCATAGAGCCTCGCCGCTATAGTGCCGTGTGTGGACAGTTCCACCTCGAGCCCTTTCTCAATATACTCCTTGACAAATGCCCCTGCGCCGAGCTGCTGGATACCCACCACAGGCGTTATCAATTTCTTGAGCTGGGGTAGTATCGCCGAAGGGAAGCAGGTCTCATCCTCCCCCAGAACGATCGGGATGAAGTTGTGGGTTACCAGCGTCAGGTCTTTTATACCCTTCTTTTTTACGGCGGCTACGAGGTTTTGTGCGCAGGCAGGGATACCCCACGACTCTACGCCAATCGTTGCTCCATCAGGTATGTCGGCCACCGCCTCGTCGAAGCTGCTGAGAACTTTATTCAGCATATAAGCCCTCCCTGATGAAAGGTCGAGCTATAATCGCCTGTGGGCGCATATTGCCATACAGAAAGCTTGCTTGTCAACTCGATGAGTGGAATACCCTTCGTAGGGGCAATTCATGAATTGCCCCTACGTAATCGCCATGAGGTCGTTTAGCAATGAGTCTACCATACCGACGAAAGTCGGTATCCAGATACCTTCACCGTAATTTTGAAGCTGGGTTTTCTGGATTCCGTGTCAAGCACGGAATGGCAATTGTGTTTCTAAACACCCTCTCGCCATTGCGTTTGACTGATGTTGAGCAGAAGGTATATTATTTCTAGATAATATCGTTGATTATACGAAACAGGAGCCCTCATGGATGATATGGAAAAGTACCTGAAATGCACAGAAATCGTGGATTGCGATTCGGACTTAATCATAAAAAAGGCCAGAGAACTAACCAAAGGGCTAAAAACAGACAAAGAGAAGGCCATAGCCCTGTTCTACTTTGTCAGGGACAACATTAAATACAACCCGTATGACTCGGCCGACCGTTATGAATACAGTATAGCCAGCGCCACCCTGAAAAGAGGCTTCTTCGGGCTGTGCTTTCAGAAAGCCGCTGTACTGGTCGCCATGTGCCGGGTGGTGGGTATCCCCGCCCGCTTCGGGTTCGCCGATATCAGGAACCATATACTGTCGCAGCGCTTCCTCGACATGATGTGCGGCAGCAATATACTGGTGTACCACGGTTTCGCTGAAATTTACCTGGATGGCAAGTGGGTAATTGCCACGCCGGCCTACGACATGGGGCTGTGCCAGGAAAACGGTTTCGTCACAGCAGAGTTCGACGGCGAGCATGACGCCAAGCTGCCTGCCTACACGCAGGACGGCAGGGAGCATGTCGAGTACATCCGATTTCACGGGAGCTACGATGATCTGCCCTGGCAGGAGATTTATAACGCTGGCGCCGAACACATAGCCAGCCTGGGCGTAGATGTAGACAAGTTTCTGGCCAAGTGGCGTACCGACCCGAAGCAATAAGTAGCTTTTAACCGGCAGTGGTCATAATGGGATAATGATGTAGCGTTGCCACTCCCTTGGCGACGTATTCTACTTTGTGACAGGGTCACGCTATCTACCAGACCCCTTGACAAACAACTCAGATAAGTTATTATAGTACTATAATATTATAGCTATAGAGTATATAATGACGAATGCGGAACTGGCTGTTCTGGGGCTTGTAGTTGAACAGCCTCGATACGGCTATCAGATCGAGCAGGTCATCGAGGAACGCGGGATGAGGAGATGGACGGAAATTGGCTTCTCCTCCATCTACTTCCTGCTCAAAAAGTTGGAGAAGCAAGGATTAATCAAGGGGCGGTGGGAAAAGACCCGCCTGAAGGAACTTAAGAAGCTCAAGGGGCTGCTGAAGCAGCAAGGATTAATCGAGAAAGAGTGTCAGAAAACCGAGCGAGGGCCTGAACGATGGGCTAAGGTATACCGACCTACGGATGCAGGGCTTGAGGCATTTCACTCCACCATTATCGAAGTGCTTTCGCTTCCCCGACCGAGTCCGCGTCCCCTGATGCTGGGGCTGGCTAACCTCCCCTCCCTGTCCACAGAGGAGGCGCTTATCGCTCTGAGCCAGTATAACAAGCACCTGACGGAGAAGATGGTAATACTGAGGACGGTCCTTGAGAGCGACATGCATTCTCATCCCTATTTCGTAAACGCTATGTTCGAACTCAGCCTGGCGGTGATGCAGGCTGAACGGGAATGGGTGGAAAAGTTCACGCAACAATTGCGCGTTAAATCTCAAGAGAAACAGGAGCAGAAAATATGAATGCCATCGAAACGAACCAACTGACCAAGGTATTCCCCGGTGACATCAGGGCGGTGGACGGCATCGACTTCGAGGTCAAAGACGGTGAGATCTTCGCCTTCCTGGGCCCGAACGGTGCCGGCAAAACTACCACCATAAAGATGTTGAACACTCTTATCCCACCTACGTCGGGAACCGCCTTAGTGACCGGCCTGGACGTGGTGAAAAACGCAACCGAGGTGCGCAAGCGCATCGGCTACGCGGCACAGGATGTGGGCGTGGATGAACATGCCACCGGCAAGGAGAACCTCACCCTTTACGGGCACTTCTACAGACTGGATAACAAGACCATCAAGGAGAGAGTGAAGGAAATATTCGACCTGGTCGGTCTGACCGGCTCAGAGAACCGGATGGTCTCCACTTACTCAGGGGGCATGCGCAAGCGGCTCGACCTGGCCATGGGATTAATCCACCAGCCCCAGGTAATGTTTCTAGACGAGCCGACAACAGGGCTTGACCCTCAGACCAGGGCCAGCATCTGGGAATATATCCATAAACTGGTCGAAACCAAGGGCATGACCATATTCCTGACTACCCACTATATGGAGGAAGCCGACCGGCTGGCAGATAACATTGCTATCATTGACCTGGGCAAGATAATCGCCACGGGCACCGCCGATGCACTTAAGAAGTCCATAGGCGGCGACGTGGTCACAGTTACGCCTTGCAACGACCAGGACGAGGCATGTAAGGAGTTTGTCAAGCGCAGCGAGACAGCGCTCGCTGGTAAATCTTTTGTGACAGGAACGAAATCAACTGACGGCGAGTTGGCAGTTTATGTAAATGACGGCGCCTCTGCCATACCCAGCATAATGCAGCTTCTTTCGGGGCAGGGACTCGAAGTCAAGACGATATCCATGTCCAGGCCGTCGCTGGACGATGTGTTTCTAAAATATACCGGCCGTACTATACGGACCGAGGAAGGCTCACGCACCACCTTCGCTCAACTGCGTCGAATGAGGGACAGGAGGCAACAGCGATGAATGTCTTAAGTGATACCTGGTATATAACTCTGCGCGACCTCAGGACAAGGCTTCGCATGCCCGTGTTTATATTCATGACTCTGTTCCAGCCTATACTGTGGCTGGTGCTGTTCACGCAAATATTCAAGTCACTGGGCAGCTTGCCCGGCATAGGAGGCGGAAGCTACCTCCAATTCTTTGCTCCCGGCGTGCTGGTAATGACAGTGCTGTTCGGCTCAGCCTTTTCCGGTTTCGGCATGCTGTGGGACATAGATACGGGCGTGCTGTCCAAGATGCTGGCAACGCCTGTGACCCGAATCTCGGTCATAGCGGGCCGCGTCCTCGCCACCGTAGTGGTGCTCCTGATCCAGGCTCTGATAATCATTATCCTGGCCCTGATTATGGGCGTGCACCTGGAAACCGGCGCGGCCGGGGTGGTGTTTGCCTTCTTACTGCTGGCACTGCTCGGACTGGGGTTCTCCGCTTTCTCCAACGGGCTGGCGCTTCTGCTAAAACGGCAGGAGACCGTCATGGCAGTCACCAACCTTCTTACCATGCCGCTGATGTTCCTGTCGTCGCTGATGATGCCTGCCGCCCTGCTGCCCGGCTGGCTGAATGCAGTAAGACAAGTCAACCCCATAGACTACGCCGTGGTCGGCACCCGCGATTTGATTACGAACGGGTACGCATTCCACGACCTCTGGCTCTCGTCGGTGGTGCTGGCTGCCCTGGCTGTGGCAGGGGTACTCTTCGGCACTATGATGTTCCGCGCCAGAGCAGAGTAAGTTTGTACCGTAATTAGCACAGTAGGGGGGCGTCCGCCCCCCTTTTCTTATGCCTGTAAACAAAGCATAATAGTGTCGCAAGACGCGAGTCAAGGTTGAAACGAGGTGCAGGACGCTTCCTGCCGGGGGTTCGGAATGAGATTAAAGGGCAAAGTAGTTATCGTAACTGGCGCAGGCTCGGGGCTGGGGAGAGCGAGCGCCATACTCTTCGCCGGAGAGGGCGCAAAGGTCGTGGTAGCTGCCAGCAGAGACAAAGACGGCGAGCTAACTGTGGACTCAATAAGAGGAAATGGCGGCGATGCCGTCTTTGCTAAGGTTGACGTAACCAGGGCATCCGACGTCGAAAAGGCGGTCAAAGCCGCCGTGGATAAATATGGCAAGCTTGATATCATGTTAAATAACGCTGGCACTCCTGGCCCGGGTAAGCTCATAGCCGACCTAGCCGAGGAGGAGTGGAACCAGGTCATCTCAGTTAACCTCACCGGCGTCTTTTTGGGCACGAAGTACGCTATCCCTGAGATGCTGAAAGGCGGCGGAGGGATCATCATCAATGTCTCGTCTGTGGCTGCCCTCTCGCCGAGGCGTTACACCGCGGCCTACTCTTCGGCCAAGGCGGGAGTGATTCAACTGACTAAGGTAACGGCTCTGGAGTACGCCAGAAAGAATATCAGGGTCAACTGTATCCTGCCCGGCCCCATTGATACGCCGTTTTTCACCAAGGTGGCCGATGCAGACCCTGAGAAGATAGCCATATTTAAAGAGAAGGTCAAGAACGAGGTGCCGCTGGGGCGGTTTGCCCGTCCGGATGAGATTGCCCGGGTGGCCCTGTTCCTGGCTTCTGACGATGCATCTTATATCACGGGTGCAGCCTTCGCCGCAGATGGCGGCCAGTTGCTGGTATGACGAAAATCGTAGGGGCGAGGTTGCCTCGCCCCATCTTTTTGTGATAGGTGTACATTGATTACCAAAATCAGCTTCGTGGGCATACTGGTCAGGGACATCGAGGAAGCGCAGGCCCATTTTGTCAGGGCCTTTGGCCTCAAACCGTGGGACTTGGGCATTGTGGATATGCCCGGTGTTAAAGCTGTAATGTTTCCTCTTGACGGCTGCGCCATCGAGCTGCTGCAGCCCACCGTAGGACCCGACGCGCCTGTGGGCGGCGACCTAGCGCGGAGGCTGGAGAAATACGGCGAGGGCGCGTGCCGTCTCGGCCTCTGGGTGGACAACCTTGACGAGGAAATCAAACGCCTGAAAGCGAAAGGCTTTAATATAATAGACACAGGCGAATATGGCAAAATCGGCGAGGAGATGGGAGCCAGGATGGCCTTCATCCACCCCAAGGCGACGCACGGCGTGCTGATAGAGCTGGACCAGGAGCGATAAGATTACACTTCTCCCGTTGAGCCAGCCTAACCTACAAATGCCTAAGCCAATATATTGTCACGAGGGAAGCCTAAACTAACGATCACGCCTGCTGCCAATTTCTGAGCCGCTTTCTCAGTTTTTCAGCCATCTCATCGGATATCTCTTTGTCTTTTTCAGGTTCGATAATATAGTTCATTGCCCACATAATGCTTCGATCGAAACTTTTTTTGATCGCTAGTCTTTGTTCTAATTTCTTAGCGCCTGCTTCTTTAATTCCAGGATCTTCTATCTCAAGCCGTTTCCAATCAGCATCAATTTCTTCCATTGTCAGGTCAGGGTGACTAGCATACCACTCCAATAATGATCTCACATATGGTACAGAGCACAAAGATTGTTTCAGATTTGCCATATTCTCCATTCCCATATATGCTTCCAACA
>DAOUMT010000246.1:0-5167 GCA_034409195.1 Dehalococcoidia bacterium | reverse complement strand
CCCTGCCACTTGGAGCATGTCGCCAAGTACGACCGCCTCCTCAGGATAGAAAAGGAGTTCGGGGAAAGCGCCACCTTCGCCGGCATGAAGATGAGGAAGATGCTAACGAACAGTATATCTGAAGAGTATATCTGCAATAATGGGATAACAATGCCACTTTACCAACTGATTTGATAAAATAGAGTATCTCCTCTGATACAGTAACAGACAGGGAGGAAGCCATCATGGAGATTACATTGAGTGTAATCAAGGCTGATATTGGTGGCTATGTGGGGCACTCCGGGCCTCATACGAACGTCATGTGCGAGGCTAACAGGTGTCTCGAGAGGGCTCAAAAGCGGGAGGCTCTTATTACGGGCATCAAACCGGGTGAGAGTCGGCAGCATTATGCTACAGCCCAGAACCCTCTGGCCGACGCCTTTACCGGCAATGTCAGGGGCATGGGATCTGATGTAGCCAAGATGGAATTTGCAGAGCGAATGTCAGAACCTGTTTCGATTCTCATGGCAGACAAAAACTCCACTGGTGCCTGGAACGTACCCCTTTGTAGGATTTTTGCTGCCCCGTTCAACATTATAAGGCTGGTTATCACTCCCGGTATACACTTCGGTTTCACTTTCAGAGTGCACGATGAACAGCACACCTCGGCCAGGGTGGAGGGCAAGGCTGTCCTGCAATCCACAGGTGGCGAAGATGAACAAAGACTGTGCTTTGTAATCATGCCGTTCAGAAGTTGCTTTAATGGTGTGTACGCCGTAATCAAGCGGGTAGCGAGAGCCCGAGGTATGACTTGCCGCAGAGCAGACGAGGTTATCGGGCAGGGTCCAATCATGGACAAAATCTGGAGCCTCATCAGCTCCGCGGAAGTGGTGATTGCCGACATCACGGAAAACAATTGCAATGTCTACCACGAAGTTGGAATTGCCCGGGCTCTTGGCAAGACACCAATCTTGCTATGGGCCGAGGGTGGAGACCCCATCTCCTCCGACCTGGTTGGTTTGGAATACATAAAGTATGAGAATCTTATTGATGGCGACAGAGAGTTGAGCTGGCGGCTGGGGATGGCTATCGATGATATAATGAAAGGCGTCGCCAGCTAAGGCTATCGCATCAAACCCCATACTTAAAGAGAGGGCTCCGTTTCAGACCACAGAGCACTCATTGTTTTAAATGAACGATTCGGCGTAATGAGTTTACTATCAGGCGAAAAGCGGAATATGTAGGATCTGCTTATCTGCGTCGAGGCTTGTGAGCAAGGATGACCCGGTCTGCATCATCCGCTCCCAGGGTACTTTCCCGGCTGTCGGTGAGGAGCTGGAACACTTTGCCGCTTCCATCCTAGTGCAGTGATGGATGTGTGGTTCCCATATGGGGCCGCTAATGCCGGTATCCGTTACGGACGGCACCCCACCCCGCTTCGATAACCCTAGAGGATAAGACAACAGATGCTCAATTCAGCTCGCCATAATGCAAATAAAATGGTGAACATGATGTGCCAGCACGACCCTTTTGAACCGCACCCTATCCCATTGGAAGAAATGGAATATACTACCATGCCCTAGGTGATGAAACTCTTGGCCTCAATAATTTATCGCCAAGGCAAGGTAAGCCAGAGAATGACTCACAAACCTGTAATAATGTTCAGAAAACAGGCGACGGTGTGTAATTTACTAGATTATGTGTGTGAAATGTTGATTAGCATTGCAGTGTGCTCTACAATTCTCTTAGGTCGTCCAGTTCATGGAATGTTGTGAAATAAGGTGGAGGAGGGCAATATGCTTTTAGAGAGGCTTAAACAAATTGAAACTTCAAAGATGGTGTTCTTTGTTGGTGCTGGAATTTCTGTGGGTTCTGGGCTTCCAAACTTCCAGCAATTAAGCAAAAAGGTAATACAGGACATTACGGGTGACAAGCTTGAGGATAGGGAAGCTGAGTCTCTTAGCCAAGACCTGAGACCAGAAGTGATTTTACAGATCGCAGTCGAGGAACTTGGTTCTACTGTACTTCGTTCTCTCCACATGCTGGCAAACCATAAACCGAATCCAAACCACTTCTTCTTGGCGGAAGCATTGCGCCTAGGCAACTGGGTTTTCACCACGAATCAGGATAGTCTAATTGAAGAAGCAGCCGAGGCGAGGGGTATCAATTTTCAAAGATGTTACGGAGACACGCAATTTGAAGAATATGGAAAACGTATTTCTTCCGGAGAAGATCCAGAGGTATGCCTGTTCAAGCTGCATGGCTCAATCGAAGAGGATAAGCCATTCGAGGAAAGATTCAATACTATCCTGATGGCCTTACGTCAGGTCGGGCGTGGTCTTTCTGAACCCAAGCGGAAGATTTTATCGTATTTCCTGCCAAAATTTGATTTTTGCTTCATTGGGTACGGTTGTCAGGATGATTTCAGTGTTACTCCTATGCTGATGAATACCGAAAGCGACAGTAACATATTTTGGCTGAAATACGCTAGAAGCGCCATAAATGAGCCAATATCGGATAAGAGCATTCTTCAGAGACAGAAGGAAGCAGAGGAAGGTAAAGCTCCGGGTGAAAAACGAGACTGGGAAACCATTAACGTGAACAACTTTCTCCTCAAGCGTGACAAAGCTTTCAAATTCATTGGTAACTCCAGCGAATTCGTGAAGGATAGTATATGTCCAGCTTTGGGAGTCGACATCAGTCCTGTTATTTCGGCAGGCAGTACAGAAGAGGATGAAGAGTATATCAGGTGGGTTGCCGGGCTCTCCAATTATAAGCACAATCTGATAGCGGGACGTCTATGCCAATCACTCTATGATCTTGAGAAAGCCAAACATTTCTACGAACGGGCCGATAGATCAGCTTCTGGGGGTGAGGAAAGGGCGATTGCACAAAGAAGACTGGGCCAGATTTACCTGATACCCAGCACGCAGGATGGCGACGAGAGGGCGATAGAAGTTTTCCAGAAAGCGATCGATGTCCTTGATGACCCGTTTGAAACAGCATGTACAAAAACCGATTTGAGCAACGCAATACGCAGGCGAAAGCGATTTCCTGAAGCAATGAATCAAATCGAAGAGGCCAGGCAGATATTTGAGAATATACTTGCTTCTGACGGTAACGAAGAACACAACCTGGCGTATGCAAGATGTCTGAATATCCTTGGTCTGGTTCACTATAGCCTAGGCTCAGGTAACAAATCAGAAGAAAGCCTGAAAACCGGCCTTGATTTCTGCGGAAAAAGCCGACGGCTAAAAGAGAGATTCGGTGATGTTGACGGGATGGCAGAGTCAGACAATGCATCGGGATTAATACTCATGGAACAGGCAATACTCCCTAGCAGGTCTAAACCGGACGCTATAAGGCTACTGAACAGTGCTATCGGAAGCCTTGAAGGTGTAGTTAATAAGAGAGTAAGAATTGGTAATTTCAGAGGGTGTTTCCAGCCCTGCCGCAACCTCGGACTTGCTCACAGCAGGCTGGCAAATCTTGCTGATAGTAGAGATGAAAAAGAAAGATATACTCGACTTGTGAGAAAAGACTATGAGGATGGGATGTCCTATCTGAACAGAATTCGGCCAGAGCCACCTCTTGGAGAGATTCTGGAATGTCAGTTCAGAATTGGCGAGCTGGATGTACAGCTCGGTGAAATGGGAGACGCTGTCAGGATGCTGGAACCGGTTGAGTTGAAACGACGGGAACCAAAAGAATGGCACAATAGAGCCAGAACGCTTGACCTGCTGCGCGAAGCTTATGCAGATACAGGACAAAAGAAACGCACTGTCTCGGAGATTCTTTCCATTTATCGTGATGTCTTGGTCAGTGAAAAGAAGGTTCAGGAGATAAAGGCTGCGGGTATTAAACTGACCAATGCCAAGGATATCCTGCAAAGAGCCGCAGACACGTTCAAGAGCATAGGTGAGCCAGGACTGCAGGATGAGGCGCTACGAATACGCGAAGAGTTGATTAAAAAGGTCGAGCAGGATGATGATCTTTAATTTTGTCAAGGATGGCAATCCTAATGATAAAAACGTGAACATTAAATATGAGCCGGGGGATTCGAACCCAAAAACGCTAACATAATCTTCTGTTCTGCGCATAACATGGGAGCCTGTCGAAAAACTTACTCCTTAGCTTTGGGCTGTTAAGTTGGCTAGCTTCGAAAAGGCTCAAAGTGGGAGGTTTTTCGACAGGCTCATGGATTATACGTGATGGGCCCCATTTGCTCCTAGATCTTACATGAAGTGTATCTTCAGCCAGCGTCTATATTTTCAGCTAGTGTCTATATTCCTTTGCAGAATTCTAGTCTGTTGACCACAGTGTGCTTTTAATATATGCTAGTATGAAATGATACTAATAAAGGCCCAAAAATAGTATCAGTAGACTAAGTGTAGAAGGTGTAGTTTATGCCCAGAGTGTCTTTTGGTAGCAGAATTGTGCAGAAATTAAAGCGAATCAGTCTTGACCATAATCTTTTGGACAACCTCCAAGTTAGAGAGGGTGATTATGTTGACCTGTATTTTGATCCTGAGGAAAGATCTATCGTGATTAAGAAATCCGATAATAGAGGAAGTAATGCTAGTAAGTACGCTTGATGAGAAGACTAACAGCAAGCGGACCAAACCACGCGTTATGTCTGAGAAAAAAGCCGTCATTTTTCAAAAGGCAATACTTGATTGGTACGAGAAGAACCAGCGAGGATACATCTGGAGAGCACAGACTGATCCATATAAGGTTCTAGTCTCGGAAATTATGCTTCAGCAGACAAACGCCGATAGGGTTTCACCGGTTTATCAGTGTTTTATCCAACAATACCCAACTATTCGTGAATTAGCACAGGCTGGGCTTCCAGACTTGATGAACCTAATCAAGCCTATTGGCTTAAGTTATAGGGTCTATAGACTCAAGAGAGTTGCAGAGAAACTACTTACTGAATATGATGGAGAGCTTCCAGCCAGAGAAGAGGCTTTATTAGCTCTCCCAGGAATTGGCCAATATATAGCAAACGCAATACTCTGCTTTGCATTTGATAAGAAGGTTGCCATGGTAGACGTCAATGTCGTGAGGCTATACCACAGGGTTTTTGGTATTACCTCAGAGAAGGCTAGGCCTCGAGATGACCGCAAGTTATGGAAATTCGCCCAAGAGATGTTACCGGCAGACAGATCTAAGGAGTATAATCTGGCAC